>JAEWLX010000036.1 GCA_023457325.1 Bacillota bacterium
CTCCTAAATATGTTTCTTGACAGTCGAAACCCAACATTTGATAAATATGGCTACCCAAATATTCAGAAATGGTATTATATCGCACACTAAAAGGGGTCTTTTTTTGAAATTTAAGCATATAAGGAAAGCCAGAAATGATTATTCCTAACTTTTTCTCTGAACCGCCGTATGCTTTTCCGCTTAATTCATAATTTGTGAAATCAAAATATAACATTTTCCAAACCTTATCTATAGTATATGGGGCTCATAGTATTATTGCAATAGGGTATGTTTTAATTTTTGCGATATTCCCTCAATTTATATCGTTCAGATTGCGAATATCGAATTTAATACGGGGCTTAAGTCAAAATAGTTATATGACAATCTCAATGTAACAAATCCATAAACAATTAATTACTGGTAGGGAAAACGCTCATTATGGTGCAATGATATTTTCATCTAACAAGTTTATCCGCCTAATATTATGCTTTTGTATCTTTTAGAACCAAGCTAACAATTGTTTCTACGTAGGCAGATACAAATGACAGGTTTGCTAAATTAACATTAAAGTTAGTTAAATAACGTGTTAAAAATCGCAATTCGTTTGTTTCTTTATCAATAGCTGGAACAAATGGCTTTCCTTACTTTCCTTTCCAAAAGCAACTTTCTCCATTATTCGTGCCACCTTTTTCAATTAAGCCCTCTTTTAGTAATCTAGATAATTCTAATTCAATCGTGTTATAAGAAATATCTGGCCAGAAATTATGAATGTCTTCTTTCGCAATTTTTCCTAAAGTTTGTTTAATCGTTTCTTCAATTCTTTCGGCGATTATTAAAATTTTTTGTTATATATAACATTGATATCAATGATTACTTCGATAAACACGACTTTTGTTATTACTTCCACCTACAACCACCTTTTTTGTGGTTTTCTTCACGAGTTAAAATCACATTATCCGACTATTCTGTTATTATTTGTTCAGTATTTTACAATTCGATAATTTCTCTTAATTTTGTATTAAGAAGGATGTAATCCACTTTGTCTAAATCTGTGACATCAACATCAATAACTGGACCATTTGAGGCAAAAGTACTAAATCCTCTCTCTTTGATGTCTTTAAGATATTGTTGATAAGTCTTTCTTGTTGGATCGTCTTTCTTGCTACCGGGTTTTTCTGGATAGCGATCATTAACGACATGACCGCGATGCCTATCGGTATGCAAATCTCGATTCGTAAATCTTTCGTAGATGGTTTTTGGCTCACCCGTTAGTCTTACAGTAATCGCTGTGTAATGATATTTATCTAATAAGATATCCAAATGTTCAGTTAATGCATTTTCAAAATTATTATCTAGGATAAACATTTTGTTATGTTTCATTAATTCTTCTGCCGCAGAATACATCAATTCTGTTGCGGCAATTCCTAAGCGAACTTTCTCTTCTCTACTATTAAATCCAAGTATATCAAAAAGAACTTCTTTGAATTCATCCTTAGAATAGATTGGAAGATCAAATTCTTGAGATATCTTATTCGCAAATGTGGATTTTCCACTTCCTGGCATGCCGGTTATCAATATGCAAAACATAATAATTATTTTTATATTATAAAGCAGAATCTTGCTTTGTTGAAATGCCTTTGTGAAATTTCAAAAATGCACATATGTTAGTGATTTAAACTAGGGGTTATCAAGAAATGTCGTTCAATGTGTTTGACTGGAATAGTTTTTTGAAGTTTACCAGACATTAGATCTACTCAAGGGCGGGTAACGACGAGATCATCTTTTTCATTGATGAAAAGTGGTCGGCAAAAACATTTTCCTTGCCATTTTGATGACTCCTCTACATTCACTGAGCAAGTCCTAAAAGCCCCCATGTATAACTTTTTTATTTTTGGGTTTTGTTAATTAGTTTTTCTCGACTGTTACTCGAGCCTCGGTCGCGCTGACATAGTCAAAATTGATAGTGTAAGGGAAAGCCGTCCCATCATTCATCGCCATCGCATTGCTTGATTTTTTCAGAAAGAAATTGTTGTAGGCACTAAAAGTGAAAGTATCGCCGGTCATAAATAAATCATCTTGGTTCAAACTATGTCGCTTACTACTAAGATCGCTACCAAAGGTATCTTCTCCGCCTTCTTGAATGAGAGTAAGAAGTTTGAAATTATCAAACCCGGGGACTGACATATAGGCTGAAGCGTCATATGAGTTGTTCGCTCCGATAACATGGTAGTTATAATCGCTGCTCTTTACATTATCAACGATTGAACCGCCTTCACCGGCACTATATTCTCCGCCACCGCTATTGTAACCATAGACTCTGGCATCGACGTGATAAAGCCTAATTCCACCTTGAGCAAGATTGCCCCAATTTCTCCAGTCTTTAACGTTATTGCCAACTCGCGCGAATAGTTCAATGAGAATGTATTCGTCAAAAGCCGAGCCATTCCACGTTCCAGGAGTCGGAATTAAAAGACAATCGCCCGTCGCTGAGGCTGGTCGCAACGTGACGGTCGTGCTATTATGTGAACCATCGACGACGATTGGCTTTGTCCAACCAACCGATAGTTTCGAAAAACTATTCCAGTCAAAAACGTTGTGCGATTGCATATCGGCGCCACCGACATAGTTGCGAACGCTTTGTCCGTCGTCTGAATAATCATAATAATCTTGAAGACCAAAAATGTGGCCTTGCTCGTGAATCGAGGTAATCGCACTATTGAGATGGTTAATCGCTGAGATTGAGTAAACATTCGCTACTGGTTGAGCAGGCGTGCCGCTCGTGTTACCAGTTTCATACATATGCGGCCAAAGAGGAGTAGCCCAATTAGTCGCATTGTAATTGGTGACTAAATGGACCGAATCTAGACATCCGTCTCCGTTCGTATCATATTCGCTCCAATCTTGGTTTGGATAATAATCTTCTATCCATGACACCGCTCGAGCGATGAGCGAAAATAACTTTCCATAAGTGGTGTCATTATCGATTGCACTCATTGTCAGAGCAGAACTGTTTTCGACATATACATCGCTCACCATTCCAGCAATGTTCAATTGACCAAAAGAGGCTGTGTAGAAATAGTTTTTTAAAGACGCTACGCTAGAGGTCGATTCGCCAAAATAATATCTAAAGATATTATCAAGTTTAGTGCTCGTCCAGTTCGAATAACTGCTCGCGCTTCCTGGTTGAAGTTCAATCGGTATGACAAGCATCTTTTGACTTCCTAAGGCTGGAGCGTAGTTAGTTTGGATATCCTCGCTTAAATAAGCGAGTTCATCAGGGACGTAAGCTCCACTTTTCACTTCGATAGTATAAGAAACACTGGTGGCAGTTTTATATTTGAGATTGATCGAGTATGTTCCGACTTTGTCGAATGCTTCATCGATTGAAAAACTTCCGCCATCTGGATCGATGAAACTTTCAAAAACAAAATCATCACTAAAAATATTTAGCGTCTGCTCAGTTTCTTGCTTTAATAAAGTTGCTTGAGCGTTTCCATACTTCCGATAAGT
The DNA here is from genome assembly GCA_023457325.1 of Bacillota bacterium. Taxonomy (GTDB): domain Bacteria; phylum Bacillota_I; class Bacilli_A; order RFN20; family CAG-826; genus UBA1424. The sequence goes on from JAEWLX010000036.1 coordinate 3,490, forward strand.
TTGTCCGATGAAATAGTCCGTATTGTCAGTGACCGCTAAAGTCTCCGCGGGGAGCGAAGAACTATCGCTTGTATTCGAGGTTTCATCGCTCACATTGAAGTTGCTATCACAACTCGCGAGGAGCAAAGCCCAAATTAAGAAGGTTCCGGATTTAATTAATTTTTTATTCATAATGCTAAATACACTCTTTTGTTATTATAACAAATAGAAAACCATCCTATACATAAATAAGAAGTAGATCACGCTACTTCGGTTCGTCATCATTAATTGAGATGTTCTTTGTCAAAGTCGTTATAACGTGTTTATTTGTGTTTTCGAGCGGGCATCGCGTGATATGGGCCAATTTGTGTGTGTGTGTGGCTAAAAAACGGGCATCTCGCCGGTGATCGGACTGAATAAGTGACTTCGCGATTTTAATCAACTTTATTATTACTTTTTAAAGGAACAAAGCACATCTTCAATAATTTTTTGATGTTTTCTATATCTTTGTCTTCATAATATCGAACTAGTTTACTTTTAAATTCTTCAACTTTTTCATAGTTAATAACTAATAATCCAAGTCCGTTGGCAATTAAGAAATGATTTGCAAAAATAACAGCAGTGCGTTTATTGCCATCATTATAGATTTGGGTTTTCATAAAATATAAACATAATTCAATGGCGGTATCCACTTTATTATTTGAATTATCAACAAGCTGATTTATATGCTCTTTCACATCCAATTCATGTGGAATAGGCGGGATATAGGAGGATCCCCCGATGGCGACAGAAACGTTCCTAATTCTACCACCATCTTGATAAAACCCTTCGTTGACTATTTTTGCGATATAGGAAGCTAGATAATAATCTGACTTATAGGCGGCAACATCTTTATTCAAGATAAATTCCCAAGCGTGTTTCAAATTGAGAATCTTTTGAACATCTTCGGCTTTCATATTATTGACATTTCCGTTATCAATTATTGCTTCTGTGTCCGGAAATGTCGTTCCGACACCTTCTAAAATGGCTTGGTCATAAATAATTTGCTTCATATTAGCTCTGGCAAATTCAATGTTAAGAGCGACTTCGTCACTGATTTCGTTATCAATATATCCAAGCTGCGCCAATTCTTTATTGATTAATCTGATATCTTTTTTTAATTGTTTGGACTGAACATTGTTTCTCAGCAGTTGATTGTAAAGAGTGTCTGAAAACTCACCAACATAGGTTGACGTTATTTTGTTTATGACTCGTTTCCTTATATATAAGTATTGCTTACCGGAAATAGTTTTGATCTCTGGTGTTCCGTCATATGGTAAAAGATTAAGTCGAGCTTGAGATTCCCCACGTTTACTAAGTAATTCTTGAATTTTTGAAAACTTATCCATAACAGCTCCTTAGGGAACTTTGTGATTATATAATAACTGTTTTGTTCCCTAAATACAATGATAACAAAAGTAATTCATTTAGAGGTATGCTTACTAATTATTTGTTTTATATTGCATCAAGACCACTGATTCAACATGCATTGAAAAGTTTTCGGGCTGACCTTTTTCAACGTTGTCGCAAGTTTTTGGGTATGTCTCAGCTAAGATTGATGGCTTTTTTTATCTAACAT
>JAEWLX010000037.1 GCA_023457325.1 Bacillota bacterium
GATGGAAGCATGATTTGCTTTTTGACTAATGGGTTCGTTTCTTTTATAATAGTTCGGAACTTCTTAAGAAGGATTCTAGACTCCGTGTGTTTAAGAAGCAAAAAATCGCTCTAGAAGAGTAACGAACTAACTCGGAATATATTAGAAAGGAGAAGAAATGGAAAAACCAGACATAAAAATTGTTTTTACGGACATTGATATGACCCTTTATTCACATCGAACCAAAATGGTTCCTCAAAGTGCGATTGAAGCCATCAAAAAACTACAAGCGAAGGGCATTCTTGTCTTTTTGTGTTCGGGTCGCAATTATTATTTAATTCGTAAAACAGGCATCTTAGATATCGTTGAACCAGACGGACTAATTACCATGAACGGCGCCAACGCCATTATTGGTGATCAAATCATATATAAGTATCCAATTCCTGAAAATGTTGTCGACTCAATCATTAAATTCGCTAAGCGTTTAAAATTTGGCTTAACTTTAATTGAAGAAAAAGAAGGCCACATCAATATGATTGATGATCGTGTGATTAGTGCCCACGAAAAATTTGGTACTAGATTCCCTCAACCTCGTTCGTTTCCCGATCACTACGATCGCGTCGTTTATCAAATGATTGCTTTTTGCGACGAACTTGACGAATCGCTGTTTTTGCCCCACCTTGAAAACTGCAAAAGTGCACGTTGGGACGAATATGCCGTCGACATCATGCCGAAGGACTCAGATAAAGCCAAAGGCATCATGGCCGTTCTTGAACACTACGGTTGGAAACCGGAAAACGCCTTATCTCTTGGGGACAATCCTAACGATGTTGATATGCTTCTCTTCACAGGTACGTCAATCGCCATGGGCAACGCTGTTCCGCAAGTTAAAGCCATCGCTGACTATGTCACAGATGACATTGACGAAGACGGATGGGCCAAGGCAATGAAACATTTCGGTCTAATCGACTAAGTAAAAGCAAGTGCAATCATGCACTTTTTTTATTTCTAGTTAAAACATTATGCGCAATATTATTACATTTGTCATATTTCTACATCAAAAGGCCACGATTATTGATAAAATAAAAGTAAGCATATAACATCAATACAATCTTTTTAGAAAACCGGGGGGCAAGTAATGCACCAAACGGGAGTCAACAAGACAATTAGTTTTAACGATTTAACAGATTTAAATAGAAGACGCTTGTTATTAACGACTTTTATCTTTTTAATAATTGCCTTTGCCTATGGGATTCTAGCAAACATTATCGTGACACAATCTTTGTGGGCTATTATTGGCTTTTCGATTTCCCTGTTGGCGGCAGGAGCGGGTTTGACTTACTATCTTATATCCAAACACGCTTACGCTTCCTCAATCATCGCTGTCGTTATTGTCATTGTGACTTATCTTGTATATTTAGAAATTTCGATAAGTGCGGCCTTTGTTTTATACTTCTTTCCCATCACGATTATTATCGCATTTTATTTAATGGGAAGGTGCTCGGGATTAATTATTTCGATCGCTATTTTACTGGCAACGATTTTATACATTACTCTGCGACCAGGCGTGTGGGGTCAGGTAGTTTTTGATGAAAGTGCATTAGCAAACTTCGTTATAAGTTCTACTGCCTCTGTTGCTTTAATTCTGCTTTATGAATCCACGCTTATCGAGGCCCACGATAAACTCATTCGTTCCAATCGCATGTTAGAAGTAATGTCGGTTACTGATTCCTTGACCGGTTTAAATAATCGCAAATGGATTGATAACGAGCTAGCAAAAAGACTTGAAAACGCAAAAAAAGGACGCAAATTCTCAATATTTGTCATCGATTTTGATGATTTTAAACATATCAATGATGAATTCGGTCATATCGCCGGAGACCAAGCTTTGCAGTCATTTGCTGACTTGATGCGCCTAGGCAATTGTTATAAAGTTGGTCGCTGGGGTGGCGAAGAATTTATCTGTTTTTGCGATGCAAACACGATTGAAGAAGCTGTCGAGTGTGCAGAAAAAATACGTTACCTAGTCGCAGATAGTATCTTATTCGTAAATAAGAAAATAACAATTAGTATCGGCGTCGCGGTTTACGAAACGGGCGATACTGCCATTACAATTTTAAATCGTGCCGATAAGGGTGTTTACAAAGCCAAAGCCGAAGGCAAAAACCGTGTTTGCCACATTGATATAAGCTCAATAAAAAAGACAAAACTTAAAAATTAAAATATCTTATTTATGATAAACTTCGTTGCGATTGATTTTAAAAGCGCGATAAATTTGTTCGAGTAAAATAACCCTGGTCATTTGATGAGTAAACGTTAATTTACTTAATGTAACAATTTCGTTTGCGCGGGTTTTAACTTCAGGACTTAAACCAAGTGATCCACCAATAACAAAAACAATTTCCGAATTGCCTCTTTGAAAAAGGCTATCTATATATTTGGCAAACGTTTCACTGTCTCTTTGAGGACCATTTAAGTCAAGGGCTACAACAAGATCTTTGTCTTTAATTTTCTTAAGAATCTTTGTCCCTTCTTTCAGTTTGACTTTTTCTTGCAGAATTTTTGACATCTGCGGAGGGGCGGGCTCGTCTTTTACTTCGATAATTTCAACTTTCGTATATAAAGAGAGACGATTTGTATATTCTTCAAGCGCCACTCGCCAATAATCTTCTTTAATACTGCCAACGGCGATAATTTTAACTCTCATCGCTTTGTCCTCCTTGAATCATGGACCACTGCTT
>JAEWLX010000038.1 GCA_023457325.1 Bacillota bacterium
GTCCTCCTTGAATCATGGACCACTGCTTCGCGCAACGAATATGGATTTTATCGAGATTTACAAAACGTTTTTTTAAGATACGGTTATAAGCCTCAAGTGCTGTCTCGTCATTGTTGGCTTCCTCTGAAAGGTGGGCCAAGATAACTTCCTTTGTCCGCTCGCCAATTACTTCGCTAATATATAAGGCTGAGTCTTCATTGGATAAATGACCAACATCGCTTAGAATTCTTTGCTTTAAATCCGCTGGGCGATTGGTTCTAAGCAACATCTTAATATTGTGGTTAGACTCAATTATATAGTAGTCGGCGTTGCGCATGACTTCGAGGTTTTTTTCACTAATAAAACCGGTATCGGTCATGTAAACTAGTCTTTCTGGATTGTTTTCGAATAAAAAACCAATGGGGGCATAAGCGTCATGAGAAGTTGGAAGAGGTGTAATTTCTAAACCAATAAGACTAAGTTTTTCATAGGGTTTGATGATATTATATTTCGTTCCGCCGAATGTACCTTCGGTAGCATATAGTTTCTCTTCTTTAAAAAATTTGGCCCCACTAGCGTGATCGCTATGTTCGTGAGTAAACAAGACGGCCTCGATATCGTCAAATTGATAACCAATATGTCCAAGTTCTTCTTTAAGGCGCGATAAGGTAATGCCCATATCGATTAAAAGAACACGATTATCGTGTTCTAATAAAGTCGCATTTCCTTTTGAGCCACTGGCCAGGATATAAAAACGCATTCTTATTCCCCGTCAGATTGAGCTTCGATTTTAGCCAATGCTTCTTCGTATTCTTTTGTGGGATTATCAAATCGTCCGTAACTTTTGAAGAAATGAAGGGCAACGCGGCCTGTCTTACCATTCCGATTTTTAGCAATAATAACTTCGACAGTCGATGCATCACCGGGCATTAGGGCCTCAAGGGCTCGTTTTTGTTCTTCTTTTGATTTTCCTTCCGCTGATTCGCTGGCTCCATATTTATCAGGGCGCTTGTTAACGACCTTTGCGCCAATATTTTCATAATAGTCTTGGCGATAAAGTAAAAGAACTAAGTCAGCGTCTTGTTCAATTGAACCCGACTCACGAAGGTCGGATAATTGTGGTTTTTTATTTTCGCGTTTTTCAACTTCGCGCGACAACTGCGAAACAGCCACAACCGGAACTTTTAGTTCACGGGCTAAATCTTTGAGGTTACGCGAAATTTCGCTAACTTCTTGCTGACGTGATTCAAACTTCTTTCCACTGCTTGTGATTAAACCAATGTAATCAACAATGATTAAACCTAAATCGCCTTGTGTGGCTTTTAATTTACGTGATTTTGCAATAATGTCATAAAGCTTAATTCCCGGGGTGTCATCAATGAAAATTGTCGAACGGGAAATAGTATTAATAGCTTCCTCAATCGCGATGCGTTCGCTCTTATTCAGCCATCCGGTCGTAATGTGATCAAGATCAACACAGGCGCGATTGGCAACAAGGCGTTTCGCTAAAGAATCCGCCGACATTTCTAAAGAAAAAATGGCCACAGGGATATTGCTTTTTAATGAGGCATTGAAAGCGATATTAAGGGCTAAAGCGGTCTTGCCAACGCCCGGACGAGCCGCCATAATAATGAGGTTATCTTTTTGAAAACCATGCGTAAATTGATTCAAGGCAGTATAACCAGTATTAACGCCCGTTACTCCGTCTTCACTGGCTTGTTTAGATTGCAAATTGATGCTTTCACGAACGCGATCAGCTAGTTCATCGCTAGCGATAAAATTAGAAATACGACGCTTTTCGGTGACTTTTTTAATTTTGATTTCCGCTTGTGTAACAAAATCGCTAATGTCTTCGATTTCTTCGCTTTGGTACTCTGTATCAATCTCACGAATCGTCAATAAGAGATTACGAATAACGGCTTGGTCCTTAATAATTTTGATATAAAACTCGAGATTCGATAGAGAAATCGCGGATTGGGAAAGTTCGAGTAAATAGTCGGTCCCGCCAACACTATCTAATTCTTTTGAATTAATAAGTTCTTCGGTAACCGTTTGAACATCGATAGGAATATGTTTGTCTTGTAGTTGGCGCATGGCTTTAAAAACGGCCCGATTCGCATAGTTGCCCTCATATAGCTCTTCAACAGCCAAAGAACCTAATCCATCGACAACGGCTTCAGGTGATAAGAGCATGGCGCCAAGAACGGCTTTTTCGGCTTCTTTATTATTTGGTAATTCGTCGCGTGTTCTAGCCATCTTCTACTCCTTTTTGACGACGTGAACATTAACCACTCCCACGACGCCTTTATATAAATCAATGCGAAGTCGCGAATAACCCAAATTATTAATTGGGAATTTGTCGAGAAAACGGCGCTTATCAATTACAACGTTGTGTTTGTTTTTAAGTTCAGCTTCAATTTGTTTACTTGATATTGAACCAAACATTTTTTGATCAGCCCCGACTTGGACAATAAATTCTAAAGTGATAGCCTCCAGTTTTTTGGCGACCTCTTCGGCTTTTTGCCGCTCTTGTTCAACGGCATCTTTTTGATCTTGTATTTGCTTATTTAAAACTTCCTTTGAGCGCGACGTTTCTGCCACAGCGAGACGTCGAGGAATTAAAAAATTACTTGCGTAACCATCGCTAACTTCGACACTTTGACCTTTTTTGCCAACATTTTTAACGTCTTGCAGTAAAATAACCCGCATATTATGACCTCGCTTTCTG
>JAEWLX010000039.1 GCA_023457325.1 Bacillota bacterium
CCGCGGTGTCAACCAAGAAAATGTTCACACTTTCGATTCTCAAGTATTCTCGGAACCTTTTGCAAACTATGTGTTTCTTGAGCCAGGAAAAATCAATGAAGCAATCAACCGCGTCGGCCTGACAACAGTTGATACAAATCAATATGTCCGCACAATTGATTTTCACCCATACACCGACCCAGATGATGGCAAGAAGTACTTATATTTCACATCCGAAGCCACATCTGGTGGAAGCTACATAATCTACGGTGTGGAGATGGAAAACTGGCTGAAGCCAAAGTGGGAGACTTTTGATGCGATGGTCGCCGCAGGATCATTCACTATTGAAGACGCGCTATCGCAAACCTCAAACAAGCCTTCCTACGAAACAAATTCAGTCAATGAAGGTCCGGCCGTTATCAAACATAATGGCAAATATTACATATCCTTTTCTAACGGTGACTATAAAAACTCCTCATATTGTCTCATACAGGCAATCAGCGATTCACCTTTAGGGCCTTACCGAAAGCTGACCGAAGACCAAAATGCTGTTTTTATGTCATCGCAGCTGCAAGGAAGCGAAGACGTATCATCGGCTGGGCATAATGGATTCGTAACTATCGACGACGAATTGTACGTCGTATATCATAAGCATCTTTCCTATAATATCGGCGGCAGCGATCGCGTGGCCGCTATCGATAAAATAAAATGGATCACAATCAAAGATGAGAACGGCGCAGATATGGATGTTATGTATGCAAATGGTCCCACCAATACAATTCAGCCAAGGATTAGCAAATACTCTAAATATGCCAATTTATCATTGGAGGCAAACACGTCTTTGATTAGTGGCTCCCTGGCGCCAGAAAGCAGTCTCGATTGGATCAATGATGATTTGCTTTCAACATATAAAGCAGAAAATGACGTTACTTTCAATTATGTTCAAGAGACAGAAATTGCAAAAACTTCGACGATAAAATTTGATTTTGCAAACCCAAAAAGCGTTCGCGGAGTGATGATATATAACTCTAAGCGAGAAGATCAAATTTTTAAAAATATATCCGAAGTTACTATCGAATTTGAAAGCGATGGCAAACTATATAAATCATTGATTAAGAATCTTCGATTCAGCAAGGATTTTTACGAAGAATTGGAAGAATTCAATGTAACTGTATATGTAACTCCAGCCGCAAATGTTTTTGCGGAATTCAATGAGATAACCAACGTAAAAAGCGTTTCCTTTACGATTGACGTCCCCACCGAAAGTCAAAGCGGTGTCGTCGGCATTTCTGAAATTGTCATCTTAGGGAGGGGTAGCTAAATGAAAAGCAAAAAGTATATGTTTACCGCCACTTCTCTCGCATTGTTATCGCTCGTTTCTTCATGTGCAGTTAATCCCAAAATCGACTATCCTTTTGGCGATGGATATACTCCGAATCTCGATTCGACTCCTGACTATCACGCTGTTGATGATGGTTTTAAAGTAGATGGCGTATTGAATGAGGTTGAGTATCGCAGTGTCCGCCACTTTATCGGCTACAAAAGAGTTGGTGAGGAAAGAGCGGTTGTAGATGTCGCTGTCTACTTTGGTTATGAAGGGATTTTTATTGGCATCGACGTAACAGAAAACACCATATTGTATACTAATCCAAATCGCCCTACGTTCATAAACAGCGGAATTGAGATGTATTTCATTAAGAGCAGCTCTTCTACATATCAAACGCCATATACCCTTGAAATAGATATGGTTGCCGATGGAACGCTGTCAATCAAAAGAAACATCGGTTATTCATCATATGGCGACTGCGCGGCCGAAGATAACATCACGCCATATTTAGCAACCCAGCAAAAGCAGCTAGATGAAAATTACGGATATATCCACGAATTATTTATTTCCTATGATTATCTCAGAAAACTAGGTTTTTCGGCCGCCGGCGCCGACGTTGAATCGTTTTACGCCGACTTTGTGCACATCGCTGCCAAAAACTATGAAGGTGCAAATTCGGCAATTGATAGAAGCTATTATTCTTTTGCCGCTAATCAATTAGATTCAGGCGCGGCTTGGAACAATCCGCGAAAGACATATCGTTTCAATTTCGGCCAAGGCCTTGTCGCCTATGATCTTATGTTTGACATCGATGGACCCGGTCAAATTGAGGAAGAATTTGGTTATGAATATGCAGTTCCAAAAAATTCGTGCAAATTAATCATCACTCCCGACAGTGGCGACATTTCCTCTTTGACATCATTAAAAGTAAATGACAAGGACCGCTTATCTTTGGTGAAAAGCACAAACGTGCAAGGTGTCTACTCGCTGACAATAACCGCTGACGAAATAACTAAAGACCTAGAAATTAGTGCGTCTTTTGCATAAATTATATCCTGCGCTTTGCCATATAGAATATGGGTTTGGATTTCATTATAATTTAAACAGGGATTCCGCATGAAGAAATGGTTGAAATTTACATTTGCTGGCTTCTTCAGCTTTAAAGCAGCCCAAGAAGGAGCGAAGCTACGTTTTGCGAATGTTTTACTTCATTTGCTATTTCATTTTGTGCTCCTTGTGATGTTATTATCTTCGGGTTACCAGATGTCGTTTTCATATAATCTTGCAAGGGCAGATGGTTTTTCTGATTATATTAATCATGTTTTTGCAAATTCAGAGAGCTCGTATCGCGTCAACTTTGAACTATCAAATGGATCAGTGTCTTCCTCAAAGCTAATTAACACATTTGATAATCCTGATGACAGCGAGTATTGTGTCGCTCCATATAATTTAGTCGTCGATACCAGAGACTCGGCAAGAACCTTTGACGATTTCCTCTTTAAAGCGACGGGTTCTAACGGAGAAGAGATAGCTTACTTGCCCAAGATTAAGAACGATGCCAATTACAAGTTTTCTTTTTCGTATAGCGGAACGGCTTTAGTTGTATCCGCAAAACAAAGCTTCTACCGTTCATACCTAGAAGAGATAACCGATCCAACAATGGAGGCATACGACAAGAATGCAAAAAAATCCTTCGATGAACTCGA
>JAEWLX010000040.1 GCA_023457325.1 Bacillota bacterium
CATCAGAGTCGGGGCAGGTGACAACTGGATTTTGACAGCGCAGAATGCGGTCATCGAGTGGTCGAAAATTAATATGGACTGGAGAGCCTGGGGCATTATATTCTTTTTGCTTGGTTCACTAGTAATAGTTATAACCTTGTCGACATTTGCTAAAGGGGCTGACCGCCTTGTTGAAAAAGAGCAAAGAAGACAGGCTCGACTAGCGGCAATCGTCAATTCAAATGACGATGAATCAAAAACCATCGAAGTTGAAGCAAAAGAAGTGGAATCCAAATAACGGATTCCGCTTTTCTTATTTTTTTCTTAAGTCAACATTGCTATAATTTTGGCGATGAAAGTAATTAAAATATTAGCTATTGGCAATAGTTTTTCGGTTGATGCTACAACATATTTGCATCAATTTTCACTGTGTGGAAGCAAAGAGATCGTTATTGGCAATCTCCACTATGGAGGCTGCTCATTACAACAACATTTCGCTTTTTATCAAAATGATGAAAGCCCATATGAATATTATAAAAACGGAAAGCTTGTTCAATATAGCTATTCATTAAAACAAGCTTTAAAAGATGAACAATGGGATTATATTAGCCTTCAACAAAATAGTGGCAATAGTGGTTTAATAGAAACCTTTGAGCCAGGGATAGCCCTATATAACAAAATACGTAAACTCACCGACGCCAAATTCGTTATTCATAAAACATGGGCTTATGCCTCATATTATCGTGATGACCAATATCGGACATATAATTACGATCAAAAACGCATGCATGCGTTGATACATGACGCTTATACACAATTCGCGCATACTTTAAAAATAAAGATGATTATTCCCAGCGCGGATGCTTTTCATCTTGCCCGTCAAAGATTTGGTGATATCTTTAATCGCGATGGTTTTCATGCTAACGAAAAAGGTCGTTATTTACTCGCAGCCCTTTGGTATGAATTTTTCACAAACGAAGACGCCAGAACAGTAAACTTTAAGGCGCAAGGTTTCTCCTATGATGAAAACAGTGAACAAGGACCCTCTTTAAGCGAGAGTCAAAAGCTATGCGAGATAGCCCATGAAGTTATTTCAAGTATAACTTGAATATGCACTAAATAATCAATAAAAACCTTCTTTTCATTTTTTTGCTAACCCTCTTTTTATGTAAACTTAATTTTGTGTTTACAAAAACAATCATCTTGTTTACGTAAAAAAGCCTAGTTGCGGTTGACTAAGAGCCTTATTAAAGACAAAAATAAACATGGAATTGTAAACGCTTACTAGCCCTTTATCGGTTTTAGGGCGCTTTGCAAACACTATTACGCGCATACCCTAGCTTACTTCTAAATCCATATACGAAAGGACAGGAAAAATGAAAAGAAGGACAATCGCGATCTTCACACTCATCATCATGGGTCTTTTGCTTCCATCATGTGATGGAGGGGAAACCTCTCTATCGGATATTGATTCAACTTCAAATCCCTCAGATATTACAACAGCAGATAGTGACTCAGGAACTTCAATTGAGGCTGAACAATTACCAAGACCAGTTTTATCATTAAACGAAAATAAAGATGGTCTAACATGGACGGCAATCGATAATGCTTCAAGTTATCAAGTCAAAGTCAACGAGGGAAGCTTCGAAGTAGCAACAAGTTACTCGTTTGCAACATCTGCAGGTAGTTATTCGGTCGTTGTTAAAGCGATAGGTGATGGTATCAATTTCGCTGATAGTCAAGAGAGTGCCCCATTTGTTTATGCGACAACCCTCCTTTCTTTATCAGATTTATCGCGTGATGGTCTAACCGTTTCATGGACGGCTACGGCTTATCAAACTGAAGTTAAATTTGGCGATGGCGAGTTCGTTCTTACTGAAGATAATACTTACATAGCTACCGAATCAGGTCTTGTGACTGTTCGGGCGTCAGGTGGTTATGATGAAGAAGAAAATATTTATTATCCAGGCCAAGCGATTTCAAAATCGCGGGCTGTTGTTATATCGTCGCAAAGTTCATATTTCCTCGAAACGGTCGAGGATATGTCGGATACCGACTTGCAGGAGAATTGGATTGCCAGCAAATACGATACTTCGTGGGTTCCAACATCTGGAGTTGCATCGGTTTCTTATGAAACCGTTGGAGACGATAACACCAAGAGTATGAAACTTGATGTTTGGAAAAATGGATCAGCCTTTAGATACAGTCGCAATTTCAATTTTGACAACGCATATAATGCTTTATCCCTTCTCATAAAAGGGGATGATGATATCGATTTTACTTTGCGCCTTAACGATCTTGATACTGGCGTTTACGCTGATTTCAAAATCGATGACGCCTCATCAAACTGGGTTTATCACGTTATGCGATTTGACGACGAAAGATGGTCGGTTTCATATGGCGGAAATTCATTTGCATTGAGTCAGATTGCTCAAGTTTTGGGTTATGAAACTGCCGGAGAATTATTGACCATTTTTGATCAATTCCAAATTATCGTCAAAGGAACTTATACCGATGGCGGACCAAAAACCTATGTCGTAGTCGATAATATTGTTTTTGTCCACGATGATAGTGAATCAACTAGTGAAATGCATTACGACCTAAAAGGTCGCTATACTGGTGAACTTGGCGATGTTATCTATCGTCTTGATAGTGATGGAGAAAGTGGTACTGTTCAAACTCTCAATTTGGCTTCAAATATCTCTATTCCTGTATCAATCACATCCGATAATGGCGCAGTTAATATTAAATCAAGTTCAGATGATGGTGCCTCTTTAAGCTATGTAGGCAAGGTTTCATACAATGGTGACCGCATTAATTACATTTCTAGTAGCGGAACTTATGCGGCTTCGGTTGCGAATCTAAATATTTCCAAGGTTAAACAACTTGACGATTTTGAGTCTTATGAAGAAACCGGTGTTGGCTATGATGCTTCTCATGATGCTAGTCAGCGTAGTGGCCTAAGAGCAAATTACTACTCTGATTATTATTCTGGATCAGCAAATAACCCATCACCACTTGGTGGCAATAACTGGTCGTTAATGGGCAGCAGTGATTATTTATCACTAGAAAAAAGCCAAGCCCACAGTGGAAATCAATCAGGTAAATTTAAACGTTCAGGAAGTGCCGGAGATATGCGTTTTATCAATTACGCATCTTTCTCGGGTATTAATCCTGGTTATGGTGCCGGAAACTCAAAACTATCTTTCTGGGCCAAAGGCGATACATACGATACAACTTTTAGAGTCCGTGTCTATTATGTCTCGAAAGTAACAGTCTCCAATCAAATTGATTCAAGCGTTTCTGTATCTGAAGACATTGTCGTTACTGGCGGTTCCGATTGGACACAGTATGCAATAGCAATTAGCCCGACAAGAGTCGTCTTTGGTTTTTCCTTAACCTTACGGGTTAACTGGTCTCATACAACCAATGGCTATCCATTAGTTGATGATATCGAACTTTATTCCGCTAATCCATGGGCAACATATGTCTCCTAACAAATGATTTCAAAATCTTAATAAGATTTGGAATATAACGACATGCGGTAATTGGACCGCAGAAAGGACGAAAAAATGAACAATATTAAAAGCAGTTCATTAAATTGGTCAGTTAAGATCGGCTTCGGTGTCATTGTGACGGCAATGGTCATGATGTTGGTCATTAACTCAAAATCTTTGCCGGTCGTAGGAGGTGAAATACCTAGCGATGGTGAAGTGAACCAAGTAATTTTACATGAAGCGAATGCACCATCAGGTTTGGGATCTTCGTATGCTGATGCGGGTGATCACCACGTTAGACATGTTGATTTTGATTACTATGGTGCAAAAGCAAGCGCTGAACATCATGTCGAGTTAGCAGCTAACGGATTCATTGGTAATGACATAGGTACACGTTTAACTTCAATCACCTCGATTACAGTAACTTACTCAGCCTCGTCATCCATGAAAATCGCAACTAGCAATCGGAATGATGGACTTGGTCTTAACGACAAGGTGAATATCACAAGCGGTGTGGCATTTGAACCAACAAACGCCCCATACTATTTCCGTCTTTATGCTGGTGGTGTTGCTACGCAAGTAACAAGTGTTGATATTTGCTATACATGCGTCGAGCAAGCATCCGGAACTTACTTTATTGATAATCTCAGTGAACAGTTCAGCGGTTCGAATGGAGGAATTGATTTTCTTCTAACTCGTAGTGGTTCAGCGGCCGTTCTTAAAACACTTAACCTCTCAAGCAATATTGAATTAAATGATGGAGTTATATCCATCTCTGGCGATGAAATAACGATTACCGCGACCGGACTTACCTATGTTGGTGAATTATCTGACAATGGTCATTCAATCACCTTTGTGAGTGCGAGTGGTGCCTATGCCGCTTATTTAAGTGGTCTAAATCTAAATGCCGTTTACAATCTTGAAGATTATGAATCATATAGCGGCGAAGGACTTGGTATAAGATCCAATGTAACCGGTAAATATGGTCATACCGGCTTAAGAGCCGCCTACTACTCTGATTATTACGGCGGTGGATCTGGTTCACCTCTTGGCGGTAGTGGTTGGCAATTAATGGCTAGTAGTGATTACCTTAGTCTTTTCACAGGACCTGGCGAAAGTCATAGTGGCGCTGCTGCTGGAAAATTTAAACGCAGTACAGCTGGGGCAATGCGTCATATTTCCTGGGATTTATATACTGGTAATGCCCTTGTTGTTGGAAAAGGCGATACCTTCTCATTCTGGGCTAAGGGTGTTGCTAGCA
>JAEWLX010000041.1 GCA_023457325.1 Bacillota bacterium
GAAGTAAGCATTATCATTCCGGTGCGCAATTCCGAAAAGCATCTTTCATCGTGTCTTTTTAGTGCTGTTTCTCAAGATTTTGATAAGCCCTATGAAATTATCATTATTAATAATGGTTCTACCGATAATAGTAGAGATATCATCGAAAAATATTCAAAAAGATATAAAAACATCCGCCACATCATTACCGAGGGACTGTCGGTAGGTTTCGCTCGTAAAAGAGGCGTCGACGAAGCAAAGGGGAAATACATTTGCTTTCTAGATAGCGATGATATGTACAAACTTTCTTTTTTAAGAGTTATGCACGAAACGATTGTTTCGCATTCCTCGGATATTGTTAATTGTTCATACGTGAAAATAAAACCAAACGGGCGCATAACGCGTAACATCTTAGCGCGTCGAAGAATTTTAGACCGCCATGGTGGCGTCCGATCACTTCTTCGCGATTTTAATATTCGCGGCTATATGCCGATGAAAATGTATCGGGCAGATTTAATAAAAGAAACTAAGTTGCCAATTTCGACAAAGCTGATAATGTTTGAGGATTTTTTGATTAATTTTGCCTTATACGCCAACGCGAATAAGTCAGTTACCCTTACTGAACCTTTATACTTCTATCGAAGAACCGACGAATCAGCAACAACCAGCTTATCGAGCAACCGAACCGATTTACATCTTAAATGTTTCGCGGCCGTCCGTTATTTGGCCGAGAATACAAATGATCCAATTATCATAAAGGAATTTTTTAAGCGTCGCTTCCGCTATTGGCTTTCGATCTTCGCTGATGTTTTTCTTTCGCGGATTGTCAATGCCCGTCCTTTTATAACCGAGTTGAGACAGGCAGAAAAAACGAAGCGACTCATCTTATCAAACAAACCTCTCCCCATTAAAGGTATGCCTTGGGAAGATTTGATTAAAGAAATTCAATAATGACCTTTTATTAAAAATAAAAACGCTTACATGAGCAATTTTAGTTATTTTTGGGCAATATCTATGATATTCTTGTATCGGTGAGCCTTGAACAGCTCATAAAAAGTATAAAGGAGAGCACAAATGGCTAAAAAATACGTCTACAACTTTAAAGAAGCCCATGGTCTCGGAAAAGAACTCCTTGGTGGAAAAGGTGCCGGTCTAGCAGAAATGACCCATATCGGTATTTCTATTCCTCAAGGTTTTACAGTTTCAACCGAAGCATGTACGCTTTATTACGACAGCGGCAAAAAGCTTCCTGACTATCTAGTCAAGGAAATTTATGACGCAATCCACGGCATCGAAAAGGAAACCGGCAAGAATTTTGGTGGTTCGCACAACCCCTTACTCGTCTCGGTCCGTTCCGGAGCCCGCGCCAGCATGCCAGGCATGATGGACACAATCTTAAATCTCGGTTTAAACGACAATACTGTCGAAGCGATGGCTAAAGAAACGAACAATGAGCGTTTCGCATATGACTGCTATCGCCGTTTTATTGTTATGTTTAGCAATATCGCTAAGGGACATCCCCGCACCGAAATGGATAAGATGCTTGAAGAATTAAAAGAGGAAAGAGGCTATAAACTCGATACCGAGATTACCGCTGATGAACTCAAAGAACTCGTCAAGAAATACAAAGCTTATTACAAAAAGGTTTTTGGAGATGATTTCCCATCCGATCCTTATCAACAGGCTCTTGACGCAATTACTGCTGTTTTCCGTTCATGGGACAACCCACGTGCCAACGTCTATCGCAAGATGAATAACATTCCTTACGAATGGGGCACTGCCGTCAACGTCCAATCAATGGTCTTCGGCAATAAAAACGAAGAAAGTGGCACCGGTGTTGCTTTCTCGCGTTCACCATCAACTGGGGAAAGAAAAATATTTGCTGAGTACTTACCAAATGCTCAGGGCGAAGACGTCGTTGCTGGACTTCGCACTCCTTTGCACATTGAAGAATTGAATACCAGAATGCCTAAGGTCTACGAAGAATTCGTTTCAACCATCGGCAGAATGGAAAAACACTATCATGATATGCAAGATATGGAATTCACCGTCGAAGACGGAAAACTCTATTTCTTACAAACCAGAAGTGGAAAAAGAACAGCTCAAGCGGCTTTAAAAATCGCTTGTGATTTAGTTGATGAAGGTATTATCTCTGAAGACGAAGCCGTCTTAAGAGTTGATCCTAATATTCTCGACACTCTCCTTCACCCAAGTTTTGATAAAAAAGAACTAGATAAGACGACACCAATTGCTGTCGGTCTACCAGCCTCTCCTGGTGCTGGTACCGGAAAGTTAGCCTTTACCGCCCAAGAAGCGAAAGCCCGTCACGAAGCTGGCGAGAAAGTTATTCTCGTTCGTGTCGAAACATCACCTGAAGATATTGAAGGTATGGTCGCTGCCGAAGGCATCCTGACGATGCGTGGTGGTATGACTTCACACGCAGCCGTTGTCGCTCGTGGCATGGGTAAAACCTGTGTGGCTGGCGCATCCGGAATCGTCGTCGATGAAGAAAAGAAAACAGCCCGTATTGGCAAGAAAGTATATGGTGTTAACGACGTCTTCTCTCTTGATGGTTCAACTGGTAACGTCTATGAAGGCGCTATTAAAACCGTTGAAGCTCAATTAACAGGTTATTTCGGTCGGATTATGGCGTGGGCCGATGAACGTCGCACCCTCCATGTTCGCGCTAATGCCGAAACACCAAGAGATGCGCAAACCGCACACAACTTTGGTGCCGAAGGTATCGGTCTTGCTCGTACAGAACATATGTTCTTTGACAAGGATCGCATCTTCTTTATGAGAAAAATGATTCTTGAAGATACACTTGAAGGTCGTGAAGAAGCACTCGCGCAACTTCTCCCCTATCAACGTGATGACTTCTATAAATTATTCTCGATTATGGGCGAGTTAAATGTTAACGTCCGTCTCCTTGATCCACCGCTTCATGAGTTCTTACCTCAAGAAGACGATAAGATTGAAGAATTGGCCAAAGAATTAAAGAAAAGCCCCGAAGACATTCGTGCTCGCATTGATGACCTTCATGAGTTTAATCCGATGATGGGCCACCGCGGTTGCCGTCTTGACGTTTCCTATCCGGAAATTGGCAGAATGCAAACTAGAGCTATTATCGAAGCCGCTTTGCAAGTTCAAAAAGATACCGGCAAGACAATCACGCCCGAGATTATGATTCCATTAACCTTAGACGGTAAAGAATTTGATTATGTCAAAAAGATTATCACTGATACCGCTGATGAAATCATTGCTGCTTCTGGACAAAAACTTGTCTACCACGTAGGTACGATGATTGAAATTCCACGCGCTGCTTTACTCGCTGCTGATATCGCGAAAAATTCGGCCTTCTTTAGTTTTGGTACGAACGATTTAACCCAAATGACTTATGGTTTCTCACGCGATGATGCTGCTAAGTTCTTAAATGACTATTACGCGAAGAAGATTTTTGAACAAGATCCATTCCGTACTGTCGATCAACGTGGCGTTGGACAACTTATCAAGTTGGCAGTCGAAAACGGACGCAAAGCTAATCCTGATCTTCATATCGGTGTTTGTGGCGAACATGGTGGTGACCCTGTCTCCATCGAATTCTTCCACAATGTCGGTCTTGATTATGTCAGCTGTTCACCGTTCCGCGTTCCAGTCGCTCGTTTAGCTGCCGCTCAAGCTGCCATCAAAGCCAAAGCCGCTAAGAAATAATTTCTTAAGGTCAAGCATAAATTAAACGCCAACCACTTCGTGTGAGTTGGCGTTTTTTTCTTTTATATTGCATATAGGGCAGACATTGTAAACACTTACATTCTATTCGGTATTGTATTACCGGTTATACCTTATATAATGTATTCGGTATTGTATTACCGGTTATCTTGGAGGCACTCTATGAAAGATGAAAAAATCAATATTGTTTCGAAAAATCAACTACAGCGATTTCCGATTTATCTTGATCTTTTAAAAAAAATGAAAAGCGATGGTCACACTAATGTTTCATCGCAGATTATGGCTAATTATCTCGGACTAAGTGAAGAGGCAGTCAAAAAAGATTTCGCCCTCGTCAGTCGAAATCCCGGTAAGCCTAACACTGGACGCGACATTCAAGAACTAATTGAAGATTTCGAAAGCTTCCTTGGTTATAACGATGCGACAACTGCCGTGCTAGTTGGGGTTGGTCATCTAGGAAGAGCGTTTCTCAACTACGAAGGTTTCAAAGAATACGGCATAAGGATTTTGGCGGCCTTTGATATCAATCCCTACATCATCGATCTAAAAGTTAATGGCATTCAAATATTCCCAAACGAGAAGATGGAAAACCTTATTCCCCGCCTCAACGCTCATATCGGTATTATCACAGCTCCCGAGACACGCGCTCAAGAAATTGCGGATATGCTCGTAAAATCGGGAATCAAAGCGATTTGGAATTTCGCTCCTGTCCACTTAGTCTTGCCTGAAGATATCATCGTACAAAATGTTAATTTAGCTAGTTCGCTAGCGGTTCTCTCACACGAACTTACTCAAAAATATAAGAAAGAAGGATAAAGAATATGGCAGAAAAAATTGTTTCCATCGAAGCGTTTGAGATGGTTGATAAATTAGTTAAGAACGCCCAAGTTGCTCTCGATGAGTTTTTAAAACTAAATCAAGAGCAAATTGACTATATTGTCGCGAAATGTTCGGTCGCCGCAATTGATAAGCATGGCTACCTTGCCCAACTTGCGATTGAAGAGACCAAGCGTGGTGTTTTCGAAGATAAAGCAACAAAGAATTTGTTTGCTTGTGAATACGTCGTGAACAACATGCGCCACTTGAAAACGGTTGGCGTTATTTCTGATGATCCCGTTACTGGTATTACCGAAATTGCCGATCCCGTTGGTGTTATCGCTGGTATTACGCCCGTTACCAATCCAACATCGACAACTATTTTTAAAGCCTTGATTGCTCTTAAGACAAGAAATCCAATCATCTTTGCTTTCCATCCTAATGCGCAAAAATGCTCTGTTGAAACTGCCAAAATCATTATCGAAGCAGCCACTAAAGCCGGAGCACCCAAAAACTGCATTCAATGGATAGAAAAGCCCTCGCTTGATGCAACGACAGCTTTGATGAATCACACAGGTGTAGCGACAATTCTTGCCACAGGCGGTAACGCAATGGTTAAGGCCGCATATTCTTGCGGTAAACCAGCAATGGGTGTCGGGGCTGGCAACGTTCCTGCCTATTTTGAAAAAAGCTGCAATATCGATCAAGCCGTCAATGATGTTGTGATGTCGAAATCTTTTGATAATGGAATGGTTTGTGCTTCTGAGCAGGCAGTTATCATCGACCAAGAAATTTACAGTGAAACTGTGGCGGCATTCAAACGCTACGGTGTATATTTCGCAAACAAAGAAGAAAAAAATAAGCTAGAAAAATATATGTTTAATGATAAGGGAGGCGCTTTGACTTCCCGGCAAGTCAATCTAAATCCCGAAGTTGTTGGAAAAAGTCCAAAATTCATTGCTGAAAAAGCTGGCTTCACGATTCCTGATAAGACAGTCATTATTGCTGTCGAATGTAGCAAAGTTGGCTATGATGAACAATTAACAAGAGAGAAACTATCTCCTGTCCTTGCAATTATTAAGGCGAAATCAACCGAGGAGGGCCTCTTGCTTTCCGAGCAAATGGTAGAGTTAAACGGCTTAGGTCATAGCGCCGCGATCCACACAACCAACAAACAATTAGTCGATGAGTTTGGAGTTCGTTGCAAAGCAATGCGTATCATTTGGAACTCGCCCGCCACTTTCGGAGGGATAGGAAATATTTATAACTCCTTTTTACCTTCAATGACATTAGGATGTGGTAGTTATGGCCGCAATAGTATCGGCGGTAACGTCAGTGCTATTAATCTTTTAAACATTAAAAAAGTCGGCAAAAGGAGAAACAACATGCAATGGTTCAAGATTCCTTCAAAAATCTATTTCGAAAGAAACTCAATTGAATATTTAAAAACATGTCGCGATGTTAGCAAAGTTTGTATCGTAACTGATCGGCAAATGGTCGATTTAGGTTATGTCACGAGAATTACAGATCAGCTAAACCTTCGCCGCAATACGGTTCAAATTCAACTCTTCTGCGATGTTGAACCAGACCCTGATATCGAAACAGTTAAAAGAGGTGTTGAGCTAATGAACGCCTTCCGCCCAGACACGATAATCGCAATTGGTGGTGGTTCACCAATGGATGCCGCAAAAGGCATGTGGCTGTTCTATGAACACCCCGAAGTTAACTTTGATGATTTAAAGCAAAAATTTATGGATATCCGCAAAAGAGCCTTTAAATATCCGGAATTAGGTAAAAAATCACGGCTAATTTGCATTCCGACAACAAGTGGTACCGGTAGCGAAGTAACGCCGTTTGCTGTCATTTCCAATAAAAAAGAAGGCAAAAAATATCCTCTCGCTGATTACTCACTGACACCGACTGTTGCTATTGTCGATCCGGAGTTTACTACTTCGCTTCCTGCTCGCGTTACCGCTAATACAGGCATGGATGTTTTAACCCACGCTCTTGAAGCGTATGTATCTGTCTTGGCTAGCGATTATACCGATGGACTTGCCCTTCAAGCTATAAAACTTGTCTTTAAGTATTTAAAAAGATCGGTTGATAATGGTAAAAATGATCCGGAAGCTCGCGAAAAAATGCATAATGCTTCGACAATTGCTGGTATGGCTTTCGCAAATGCTTTTCTTGGTATGAATCACTCAATGGCCCATAAGATTGGTGGCATCTTCCATGTCGAGCACGGTCTAGCAAATTCAATATTGCTTCCTCACACAATTAGATACAACGGACAAATTCCTGAA
The DNA here is from genome assembly GCA_023457325.1 of Bacillota bacterium. Lineage (GTDB taxonomy): Bacteria > Bacillota_I > Bacilli_A > RFN20 > CAG-826 > UBA1424. The sequence goes on from JAEWLX010000041.1 coordinate 6,828, forward strand.
AAACTATCAACCTGGCCGAAATATAGTTCATATGTCTGCCATGAAAAATATCAAGAAGTAGCCGCTTTGCTTGGTCTAAAAGCTTCGACTCCTGAAGAGGGTGTTGCGTCTCTTGCTAAGGCTGTTTCTAATCTTGCTAAATCGATTGGCATCGAGATGAATTTCGCATCGCAGGGCATCAAAAAGGATGAGTGGCTTGCCTCGGTTGATAAAATCGCGTACTTGGCCTATGAAGACCAATGCTCGCCCGCCAACCCTCGCGTGCCGATGGTTGAAGATATCAAAAGCATTCTTATTGCAGCCTACGAAGGCAACTAAAGGAGAGAAAGATGGAAGTTTATGTATGTGTTGGCAGTTCTTGCCATTTAAAAGGTTCTTACGACATTATTCAACTTGTTAAAGAGAAGTTGGCTAAAGATGGACTCACAGAAAAAGTGAGTTTCAAAGCGACATTTTGCTTAGGAAAATGCACGAATGGGGTCTCGATGAAAATCGATGGTGAAATTATAACTGGTGTTTCCAAAGAAAATTTCGACACGATATACGAAAAATACATTGCTAGTAAATTGAAATAAGGAGGGCACCCATATGCTCGAACACTGCATACAACTAAAAAAATCGAATTGTAAAAATTGCTACAAATGCATTCGCAACTGTCCAGTTAAGTCAATTCGTTTTGAAGATAACCAAGCGCACATCATACATGATGAGTGTGTTTTATGTGGTGAATGCACGCTCGTTTGCCCCCAGAACGCTCGTTTAATCCGCGACGATATCTATTTAGTTAAGAAGGCGATAAACGCTGGTAAGAAGGTTGTTGCTTCAGTAGCCCCTTCATTCATAGCTAACTTTGATAATATAAATTTCGCATCAATTCGCCAAACGCTGATTAATCTTGGGTTTTATGATGCAGAAGAAACCGCTATTGGTGCGACATTAGTCAAAAAAGAATATGAAAAACTAATCGCTAATCAATCACAGGACGTAATTATTTCTTCATGCTGCCATACCGTCAACTTAACAATTCAAAAGTACTATCCTGATTTAGTTGATAACATCGCTCACGTTAAGTCACCGATGATGGCCCACGCTCAAACGATTAAGGATCGAATCAACGATGCTTTCGTCGTCTTTATAGGCCCTTGTATATCGAAAAAGGATGAGGCAGACAAATATCCTGGTCTTGTCGATGTAGTGCTTACCTTTGAAGAATTAACTTCTTGGATGAATTCCAGCAAATTAGATATGTGTCGGGTCGAAGAGGAAAAAAGCACTAAATCGAAAGCGCGCTTATTTCCTACATCAGGTGGAATATTAAAAACGATGGACTGCACTTCGGAAGAATATATATATATTCAAATCGATGGTATGAAAAATGTCATGGCTGCTTTAGACGATATCAAAGCCAAAAAAATGTCCAAATGCTTTATTGAGATGTCGGCCTGTGCCGGAAGTTGTGTAAACGGACCAGCAATGGACAAAAAACATCGCTTACCAGTCCGTGATTATTACTATGTCGACAAATACGCAGGTAAAAGCGATTTTGATATTACTAACTACCAATCAACCAATCTTGATAAAGATCTGCCTTTTATTGGTTTTTACCGCGCTCTTCCAAGCGAAAAAGAAATTCAAGAACTACTAATCGAAATGGGGAAGACATCGAAAGATAAAGAGTTAAATTGTGGTTCCTGTGGATATAATACTTGTCGCGAAAAGGCCGTGGCGATATATCAAGGCAAGGCCATCAAAGAAATGTGCCTTCCTTTTTTAAAGGAAAAAGCCGAGTCTTTCTCCAATAACATCGTTGAGAACACTCCCAACGGTATTATGGTTTTAAACTCCAAATTCGAAATTCAGTTAATTAACAAGGCGCTCTGCCGCTTCCTAAAAATTAAACGTCCAAGCGATGTAATTAAACGAAATGTTAGCTTGATTATTGATCCAACCCCATATGAAGAAATTCTTAAGGGTGGAAAAACTGTCTATTCGCGCAAAACATTCCTCGCCGAATATCAAAAATTTGTCGAAGAAACAATTATTTACGATAGCGAATACAAAATAATCATGTCAATTATGCGCGATATTACTGCTCAGGAAAAAGAACTCGAACAAAGAGAACTGATGGCGAAAAGAACGGTCGAAATCACTGATAAAGTAATCGATCGACAAATGGTCGCTGTTCAAGAAATCGCTTCTTTGCTCGGAGAAACAACCGCGGAAACAAAACTGGCATTGTCTAAACTTAGAGAGATATTGAGTAATGAATAGATTATGTGTTGATTATGGATACCAAAGTCTTAACCACTTTGGCGAAGAATTGTGCGGAGATAATGTCGTCATCACCGAAGACGAACAAGGCCGTAATCAAATTTTCGTCTTGGCTGACGGGCTCGGCTCAGGCGTCAAGGCTTCAATCCTTTCAACACTAACATCAAAAATGATTGCCTCAATGATTGCTGGTGGTGCAACGATTGATGAGTGTGTCAATGCACTTGCTAACACTTTGCCAGTATGTAAGGAAAGAGGTATCGCTTATTCAACATTTACGATTATAAATATCGTTGATATGAAGTTCGCGGAAATATATCAATTCGATAACCCTATTATGATTATGTTTCGAAACGGGAAGAATTATTACTACCCTATCGATACTCACGTTATCAATGACAAAAAGATCTCAATTAGCCGTATTCCCATTCAGGAGGGCGATGCCTTTATCGCTTTTTCTGATGGCGTGATACATGCCGGCATCGGCGCAACTTTGAATTTTGGTTGGCAACGAGATAACGTAATCGATTTTATGGAAGCGATGTACGGGGCTTCATACTCTTCAAAATCGCTTGCCACAATATTAACTGACCGCGTAAACGATTTATATCAAGGGCGTCCTGGTGATGATGTAACTGCTCTTGTCATTAAAGTGCGAAGACGAATTCCAATCAACATCGTTGCGGGTCCTCCGAAAGACAAAGAAGACGACTTAAAAATGATGGATTTATTCTTTTCAAAAGACGGTAAACACATTGTATGTGGAGGAACAACTGCCACTATTGTTTCTTCGTATTTAAAAAAGCAAATAGAAACTAGTTTGAACTATGAGAGTCATGATGTTCCACCGATGGCGATTATTGATGGTGTGGATCTAGTTACTGAAGGGGTTATCACTCTTTCTAAAACACTAGAAAACATCATTAGTTATACAAATGATAATGAACGTTTGTATGATTGGGCGTTCAAAAAAGATGGCGCTAGTCTACTAACGAAGTTGCTTCTTGAAGAAGCAAGTGATATAACATTCTATGTCGGTCGCGCGGTTAACCCCGCTCACCAAAATCCAAATCTACCCATTAATTTTAATATCAAAATGCATATCGTTGAGGAACTGAATAGTCACTTAAAAATGATCGGCAAAAGAATCAAGATTTGTTATTTTTAGGAGACAACTATGAGAAAATTTGACACAAAAGTACAACAATTAAAACACCAAGTCTTGATGGAAACAGCCAGGGCGGCTTTTGATGGCACTTTAGCCAAAGTAATTCCGACTATCCCTCAGATTATTGTTCCCGGTCCCAAACCGTCTATGCGTTGTTGCATTCATAAAGAAAGAGCCATCGTTAACGAGAGGGTTAAATTGGCAATTGGTGGAGGTGAACTTAACCCCAATGTAATTGAGGTTCTTAGTTACGCTTGTGATGGCTGTCCGATTGGTGGCCATCAAGTTACTGATTCTTGCCGTGGGTGTATCGCACATCGCTGTGAAGCTGTGTGCCCAAAAAACGCAATTACATTCGACGAATTTCAAAGAGCCAAAATTGATAAGAGTAAGTGTATTAACTGTGGGCTATGCGCAAAAGCGTGCCCTTATGGTGCAATCATCAATTTTAGAAGACCATGTGAGACATCGTGCAAAGCAAAAGCCATTACCGCTAGCCACGACGAAGGAGCGCGCGTTGATAATAGCAAATGCACAGCTTGCGGTGCTTGCGTCTATCAGTGCCCTTTTGGTGCAATCATGGATAAGTCTTATATTCTCGATGTTATCGATATATTAAGAAATCACAAAGGCAAATCATATATGATTGTTGCTCCTTCGATTTCATCACAATTTAATTATGCAACGCTTGGTCAAGTCATAACAGGAATCAAGGAACTTGGATTCCATAGTGTAGTTGAGGTTGCGCTTGGAGCTGATATGGTTGCCTACGATGAGGCAAAGGAATTAGAGAAAAAGCAATTCTTAATGAGCTCTTGTTGCCCCGCTTTCATCCAATACATCGAAAACCAATATCCAGATTTGCTAAAATTTGTCTCAGCAAACCCTTCACCGATGGTAAGAATCGCCCAATACCTAAAGAGTATTGATAACAACGCTAAGGTCGTTTTTGTTGGTCCTTGTACCGCAAAGAAACAAGAAGGACAAAAGCCAGAGGTCAAACAATTTGTCGACTCAGTTATTACTTTTGAAGAATTGAGTGCTTTGCTTGATGCAAGGAAAATTGATTTGCCATCATTACCAGAAGGACACTTAGATAATGCGTCATATTATGGTCGTATCTTTGCAAGAAGCGGCGGTTTGGCTGAAGCAGTTAAACAATCGCTAATTGAGCAAGGTTCAGATTTTATCTTAAAGCCAGTTGTTTGCGATGGTTTAGATGCTTGTCGCCTCGCTCTTTCAAAAATTCGGAACAATACTTTAGATGGCAATTTTATTGAGGGCATGGCTTGCCCAGGTGGTTGCATTGGCGGTCCATGTTGCTTGACACATGCCACAAAAGATAAAAGTGAGGTCGACCGCTATGGTCGCGAGGCAAAAGAGAAAACAATCTCTGACGCAATTAAAGTGTTTATTTAAAAAAGACCCTATGGGTCTTTTTTCTTGCTACTTCTTTTGTGAGGCTAACTTTTTTTGGAGAGATTTCTCTCTAACGACGTTGCCGTACCCTGGCTTGTTTTCCTGTCGGGCTCGAGCGATTGCCATATCATCTTTTGCAACATTGCGATTAATCGTTGATCCAGCTGCAATATAGGCATGATCTTCAACCACGATAGGAGAAATAAGTGTACTTCCAGAACCGACAAAGACATCGTTTCCAATTACGGTTTTTGTTTTGTTGTAGCCATCATAGTTTGCAACTATTGTTCCACAACCAATATTTGTTTTTTCTCCAATTTCAACATCGCCCAAGTAACTTAAGTGAGCTGCTTTTGCGCCATCGTGCAAAACACAGGCTTTAAATTCAACAAAGTTACCAACGCGATTATGATTAGCTATTACGGAATGACCGCGAATTCGAGCATATGGGCCAACTTCGTTTGCGTTTCCGATTGCTGAATCGGCGACATGAGAAAAAATAATGTGATTTCCATCACCGACAGTGACATTATCTAAGTACGTTGCTGGGCCAATTACATTATCTTTTCCAATAACTGAATTGCCAAGAATGTGTGTCCCTGGTCGAATTACGGTATCTTGGCCGATAACAACATCGGGCCCGATAAATGTCGAGTTACTATCTTCGATAGTGACGCCTGCCAACATGTGGCGCTCGTTGATTGCGCGAGCCATAATATGAGCAGCTTCTTCAAGTTGGCGGCGATCATTGATTCCCAACATTTCTTTGTAGTCTTCTGCGATTGATGCGCCAATTCTTAATCCGTCATTTTTAAACATTTTGATCAAATCAGTTAAATAATATTCGCCCTGAGCATTGTTGGGCTTTAAGTTTTTCAGATATTCAAATAGCAATTTGTTGTCAAAAACATAAACGCCGGCATTCACTTCACTAATGGCGTTTTGTTTCTCGTCTACATCAGCTTGCTCAACGATTTCGTTAACAGAACCGTCAATGCCCCGAACAATTCTTCCATAACCGCGAGGATTAGGGACGATTGCCGAAAGAACAGTTAGTTTGTTTTGCTCTTTTTCGTGCTGTTTTATTAACTTTGCAAGCGTCGAAGTCTTAAGAAGAGGAGTATCACCGCAAACAATAAGTGTCAGCCCATCTAGTCCGGCTAGTATCGGTGCGGCTTGCATGATAGCGTGACCGGTGCCTTTTTGTTCGTGTTGATATACTGTTTCCGACTCGCTTTTGACGATTTCTTCCGTCACTGGACCGCCGAAGCCAACAATGGTGACCTT
>JAEWLX010000042.1 GCA_023457325.1 Bacillota bacterium
TTGGCGCTATGACCAATTAAAATTCTTGTATCGGGTTTTGTATTTAAAATAATCCAAGACTCAGATTTGCCACTTTGTTGTTCGTGTTTATATGCATAATCATCGCCAGGGTGCACTTGAATACTTAAATCCTCTTTAGCGTCGATAAATTTGATGAGCAAAGGAAACTTATCGCTTGCTTCATTAGCGAATAAATCACGCCGTTTATTATATAACTGGCTGAGAGTCTGCCCTTTATAAACGCTGTTTAAGATTCGACAATCGCCACTTGGATGAGCTGAAACTATCCAACTTTCACCAATATGATCACTTTCGGTTTTATAACCGAATTCTTCCTTGAGCCATGTTCCTCCCCACAGCCTTTCGACTAGAACTGGGGCGAGTTTGATGACAGGAACGGCTGGTTTTTCTTTATCCATTATATGAGTCCTTTGTCTGCTAAAATCTTCTCAACGGCCTTTTCTCTGGCTTTTAATGTCGATATAACTTGTTGTTCGTTTTCGCCGTTTGCCGTTAGATATACCTTTAATTTTGGTTCGGTGCCGGAGGGACGAAAAACAATCCAGCCATCTTCAAAATGATATTTGATGACATCTGAAGCTGGAAGATTGATTGTCGCTACGTTATCTTTTTCATAAGCTTTTCCAAGGAGATAGTCTTCAATTTTTATGATTTTATCGTCGCCTATTGTCTTCATTCTAGTTTTGCGAATACCATCCATAAACTTTGCAATATTTTTAATGCCGTCAATACCGGGCGATTTAATGTTTAGTAATTTCTCTTTATAATAGCCGTACTCGCGATAAATATCGTCCAGTACCATAAGTAAATTTTTGTTTTGAGAATGATAAAATGCAGCAATTTCAGAAATGATAAGTAGGGCTTGAAAGGAGTCTTTATCTCGGACCAAATCGCTAACCAGATAACCATACGATTCTTCACAGCCAAAGAAAAAGTCTTTGCGATCATTTTTAATGTATTCAATTTGCTCACATATGAACTTGAAGCCTGTTAAGGTTCGAATACTTTCGATGCCGTTACGTTTCGCCATCTCGAAGACCAAATCGCTCGTGACGATAGTCGAGATGAAAACGGGTTGACGAATTCTAACACTATATTTGATTAAATAATCAAAAATAATAGCAGCCATCTCATTGCCATTTAAAAAATGATACTTACCACCAATTAATATACCCGCCCCAACGCGGTCGGCATCAGGATCGGTGGCCAACAATAAATTAGCTCCGACTTGGTGACCGAGAATGGACGCTAACTTAAAAGCGTTTGGATCTTCGGGGTTTGGTGATTTAACCGTTGAAAAGTTTCCATCTGCAACCATTTGTTCATCGACGACATAAACGTTGTAGCCTTGGTCTCTTAAAAGAGTCGGGCCAAATGCTGCACCAGTGCCGTGAAGAGGGGTAAATACGATTTTAAAATCGTCTTTATTTACCTTTTGCGCTGAAACAAAACGGACAGCAGTTAAATATTTGTCATCAAAATACTTCTCAAGAACGCTTACCGAACCGCGTGAAACATATTCTTCAAACGAATCGAGACGAAGAGAAAATAAATCATCAATCTTAGCGATAGCTTCTCCTACTTTATCGGCTTTTATCGGCACTAGTTGACAACCATTTTCGTCATATACTTTATAGCCATTATACTCAGGGGGGTTATGACTTGCCGTTATAACAATACCGCCATCTGCTTTTAAATAGCGGACAGCAAACGATAATTCCGGAGTGGGCCGAGGTTGTTCAAAAAGCCAAACATGAATGTTTTGACTTGCTAAAACGCGCGCTGTTTCTTGCGCGAAAAGTCGAGAGTTGTTCCTTGTGTCATAAGCGATGACAACATTATGAAGACTGTAAGGACGACTGGTAAAGTTTTCTTTAATGTAATTGGCAAAGCCAAGCGTTGCGCGACGAATCGTGTAAATATTTAAGCGATTAGTACCAACGCCCATAATCCCGCGAATGCCCCCTGTACCAAATGAAACGTTATCGCCAAATGCTTCAAAAAGTCCTTTTTCATCAAGACTGTCTAATTCTTTACGCAAATTTTCATCAAGATTAGGTTGGGCTTTCCATTTTACGATATCTGTCAACATGATTTTAATACCTCTTAATTACCAATGCCTTCATAAAAAAGTATAGATGTTTACATCGATTTTCACAATATAACAAGAGAAATATGAATCATCGATTAGTAAACTTAGATTGTTGTTTTCATAAATAAAAAGCGGGTTTTCCCGCTTGTTTAATGTTGAAGGTAGTTAATTAGAAAACAAGATGAGGCTCGAGTATTTGCGCATCGGCCAATGAATAGGTAATCACCATCTGATCAGATAGTGTGTAGACATAATCATCAATCATCAGCCCGCGATCAACGCCGACATAATAATCATTTGAACTTGGATGCTCAATAATAATTGGATCGGCAATTGGATTTTTATTGGCGAAATCGATTTTAAATAGATAGTAATAGCTATGATAAATAGAGTACCAACTTCCACCACTTCCTGAACTTTCAACATATCCGTATTCATAAGCTTGAACGGCAAATCCAAGATAGCCTCTTTCGACGCTAACCAATAATGCTTTATGGTTATATAAAGCTTCCGAAAAACCATAAGACCAACTTGTCCCGCTTGAATAGTCATAGGAGAAAATATTGTAGGTTTGAAGAGCTTCTTCCTCTCCAGACGAAACATTATATGCACTAATTTTCATGCCAGTTACAAATCCGTTTTCATCAGCATCATAGCCAATACCAATCAAGCGGTTATCTCCCCAAACATGCTGGTAAGTATCAAATCCGGGCTGCAGTATTTCACCAACTATTGTCGGTGAAGACGGATCTTGTAAATCGATGACATAGAGCGGATCGGTTAGTTCAAATGTTACGATATAGGCTGTTTCTCCATCATAACGAACTGATTTTATTTCCTCGCCTGGTTTGCCGAGATTATCGCTTAAATGACCTATAAGGTCAAATGCTTCATTATCTTTATCAACACGCATAATAAACAGATGATTGTCGATATCCGCCTCACTCCACCAATTCCATAAGTCGATTGAGTTCCATGTCGTTTTCCGATCAGTCGTGGCAATTCTAAGATAGCCATCATAGACATCCATTGAAAATTGGTTGAGCGTAACACCAGCAACAATTACAGCCGCGACATATTCGCTTTTTGCGTTATCTATATCGAGACTGAATTGGCTAATAGTCGAAGTTGTATAATAAGAATTTTCTGTGTAGTGATATGCCGACTCGACAACATACATGTCACTGCTATTAACATAAAGATTTTTATAGTATGACAGCGCCCCTAAATAACCACTACCGTTATATTGAATATTATTTGGATTAGAACTAAGTTTGATGCCGGTAATAACGTTCATTCCATATGCTGGATTATCATCAAAATAGAAAATTGACTCATAAGACAAATACTCAGTCGTGTTTTTCTCTCCACGAATAATTTTATAAGTTGGCCGATATTCATAGTCGACATCGCCATAATAAAGGTACTTATGGCTGACCAAAAAGAGGCTATCTTCGATAATGCGATGGTCCATGAAGTAACTATCGAGTACCATTTTATAGACCGTTTCATAATTTTGTCGTTCAATTACCAACACAGTCCCTGTCGGTGACCACCACCGACATGAAATATATTCTTCATCGATATAATCGCTATCGTATTGTTCATAGCTATAACCAACGACAACCAAGTAATCATCTAATAAGTACAATGCATCAATATATGTATCATGAAGTTCAATTGTCGTCGCTAATGATACGTCGTAATTATTATCGACTTCCATAACGCGAATAACATTATGATATCGTGGTGCATAATAAATGTCGTAACCATCCGTCTTCACAATATCGCCTTCTTTAACACCTTCGACTTGTTCATTGGTGTCAACGTAATCCCGTTCTCCGCTTCCATAATCTTCGGCATTTGGCGTTTGCCCGCCGTCATTTATGAACCAACCAGAAGAACGTTCAGAAGCATCAGAAGCTTCTTTAAGCAATAAACTCATCTTATTTTTTGTCTCAACACTATGAATTCTTGTTTGTCTTGTCAATGCGTTGTTAGCTGGGCCCTCACAGCCTAGCAAAAGAGAAACGGGAAGAAGGGTCATAATGATAAATCCGAGGAAGCTTTTCTTTGTTTTCATATGCATCTCCTTAATAAAAAGCGCTTGCACTAATATAGACAAAGTAAGCGCTTATTTTTTTATAAATATATTTTAGGGGCGAATCGCCACGCGTATTATCTTGGCGATATCGGTGTTATCCATAATCTCGCCTTCTTCAATAAAATTAAGTTCATCAGTTGAATAAACAAAGAAAGGCACATTAACGGAGGTATGTGCGTTTGTTGTAAACATATCGTCACTTAATTCGCTTTTTGTTTCGTTATTGTAAGTTAAGCCACCTGTTTCATGATCAGCCGTAACAATAACTAGTGTCTCGCTTTCGTTTCTCGCCCACTCCACAACACTTTTAACAGCAC
>JAEWLX010000043.1 GCA_023457325.1 Bacillota bacterium
GTCCTCGGGTTAGCAATTATTGCCTTTTCTTTTTGGATGTTAATGGGCGAAGGCTTTCCCTTCTCCATATCGGTTATGATCGCTGTTTTGGTCATTGCTTGTCCGTGTGCATTAGGTCTTGCGACACCAACGGCTATTATGGTGGGGACCGGCAAAGGTGCAGAATATGGAATATTAATCAAAAGTGGTGAAGCGTTAGAAAAAGCGCACAAAATTACAACTGTTGTTCTTGATAAAACCGGTACAATTACCAAAGGAAAACCCGAGGTAACAGATATTGTTGTATTCGGAAACAACGATGAAAACAATGTTTTAAGAATTGCTGCAAGCGCGGAATATCATAGTGAGCACCCACTTGGCGAAGCAATTATTGCTGAGGCTAAAAAAAGAAAAATTGTTTTAGACAAAACGGCTGATTTTGTTAATGTTCCTGGTCAAGGGATTAAAACCTCGATTGAAGATGAGATAATCTTCGTTGGAAATGAAAAGTTGATGTTGACAAATAGTATCGATTTATCAGCCTCATCATTAGTTGCTAATAAATTAGCGTTTGAAGGAAAAACGATAATGTTAGTTGCCGCCAGCCAACGAATAATTGGCATCATCGCAGTGGCTGACACTATTAAAGAAAGTTCGAAGGAAGCGATTGCTCAAATGCATCATCAAGGCATCAAAGTCTATATGTTGACTGGAGATAATCAAAAAACAGCTGAAGCAATTGCGTCTCAAGTGGGAATTGATCAGGTTATAGCGCAAGTTATGCCAGAAGAAAAATCACAACACATCGCAAATCTACAAAAAGAAGGACAAGTGGTGGCGATGATAGGCGACGGAATAAATGATGCGATTGCCTTGGCCCAAGCTGATGTTGGAATGGCAATCGGAACAGGAACTGATATCGCCATGGAATCAGCGGACATTGTTTTAATGAAGAGTGATTTGAATGACGTAGCAACCGCTCTTCAACTATCGAAAAAAACGATGAAGAACATTAAAGAAAATCTCTTTTGGGCCTTTTTCTACAACTTACTTGGTATTCCAATCGCGATGGGTATTCTCCATTTGTTTAATGGGCCATTGCTCGATCCGATGATTGCCGGTGCAGCCATGAGTTTTTCTTCAGTATCAGTCGTCTTAAACGCGCTTAGATTAAAAAGATTCAAACCAAGGAAAGGAGAAATCAACAGTGAAAAAAACACTAAGAATTGAAGGCATGAGTTGTAACCATTGTGTCAATCACGTTAAAAACGCCCTTTTAGAAATTGAAGGCATCATTGATGTCGAAGTAAATCTTAACTCGAAAACAGCCGTCGTCATATCAAAACAAGATATTGATGATAGCGAGTTTGAAAAGGCGATTGATGAAGCCGGATATAAGCTAACAAATGTTCAATAAGAAAAGATTGTCTCAATTTGCGAGACGATCTTTTGTTAATCAAATACTATGTTGGTTCTTCTTCTGTCGGAACTTCCGTGTAAGTATCAAGGTCAGTTGGAAGGTCGACAGTAACTAATTTGTTCATATTATTGATGTCGACGTGGAGCGAAGCATCGACTTCATGAAGTTCATGACCACCATCATCTCCACCGGGAACGGTAACGGCAATATCAACATCAAAATATAATTTACTCAGAAATCCATCTTCACCGACACCAATAGTAAGTTTTACCTCAGTTATATTAAATAAACTGGATAGTTGTTGTGTAATCATCGTACGAATTTCAGCAATCTCGTCACTAGTAAGTTCTGAAGGATCATATTCTCCAGAATCCTCCATCACTTTCATATATAGGCTAACAACATCGTTCATGGTGACTGAGTAAACAACGGTAAGTTCTCCGTCTTTTTGTGTAGCACTGATGTTTTCAATCGTATTCATGTAGGGGAGCATTTCCTCAACATCGATTGGCATGACGAGCGGTTCTTCGGGATCAATTTCTAAAAAGGTCGCTAAATTACCGACATGCGTTTTCATCGTCAAAACATCAGGAGCTTCTTCTTCAACTAGTGCGAATAATTCTTCGGCTTCAGTCAAATTGATATAAGCCCAGCCCTCACTTAAATATAAAGCTGCACCGGCTTGGGAGTTGACTAAAACCTCATCATTCTCTTCGGCTAAAATTGAAGCACTGACCTCTACGCTTCCTTCAGCCGTGTCTTCGAATAGATCGTTAACTTTAACGTTAACTTCACCAGAAGCATCAAGATGACGCTCAGCGACAACTGCTAATTGGTCGTCGTAGACCTTGCCGAGATAATCAATATCGGCTGTGACATCGATTTCAAACGAATCGATTTGAGTGGTGGTCATTTGGCTAATCGCTTCCACGACCATTTGATTGGCAACAGTATCCTCAATCGTGGTTCCTGGGCCATCGCATGAAGTCATCAAGGTTAGCGCAAATAACGGCAATGCGGATAGAAGCAATTTATTGAATTTGTTCATATGAACACCTCCGATTTTAGTATAGCACTAGAATAAAAAAGACAATAAAAATTGCATCGCTACCCCCTTCATAAACAAGCAAAAAAACGGTGTTCTTCGGCATAATATTTACGCATAAATATTAGTTGTTTATTTGATTTTGAAAAACCACTTAATAAATTTCATTTTCCCGATGGTGTAAGGAGGATATTTGAGTGGTAATTCGATTTTTGCTTTCTTTAATACGCTTTTCTCGTGAGTAAAAGTATCGAAGGATTTTTTCCCATGATAACTACCCATACCGCTTCGACCAACACCGCCAAAGGGGAGGCGGTCATTAGTTAAGTGCATTATCGTATCGTTGATGCAGCCACCTCCAAAACTAACGAGATCCATGATTCGTTTCGCTTCTTTGCCATTACTCGTAAATAAATAGAAAGCGAGAGGCTTCTCTTGTGTTTTAAACTCTTCGATTAAGGCATCAATACTCGTGAAAGATAAAATCGGCATGATTGGCCCAAAAATCTCTTCTTTCATAATCGCATCATCAAGATTGACGTTATCCATTATCGTTGGTTCAATCAATCTTCGTTCTTTATTGACATGACCGCCAAAGACGACTTTTGATGAATCAATAAGACCCACAAGTCTTTCAACATGTTTATCGTTAATAATACTTGGGAAATCATCGGTGATTGTTCCGTTTTGATAGTAGAAGTTTTGAATATAACCGATAACTTTTGATATAAATTTGTCCTTAACCGATTCATGGACATAGACGTGATCGGGAGCAACACACGTTTGCCCTGCGTTAAGATATTTGCCCCAAGTGATTCGTTTCGCAGCTAAATCTATATCGGCGTCATTAGTGACGACGCATGGGGATTTTCCACCAAGTTCAAGTACGACGGGAGTGAGGTGCTGACTGGCTTTTTCTAAAACGACTCGTCCAACATCATCTCCGCCAGTGAAGAATATGAAATCAAACTTCTGATTTAGTAAGGCTTGATTTTCTTCGCGACCGCCAACAACAACACTGAAAAGGCGAGGATCGAAGTTACTAGCGATTTTTTGAAGCACAAGTGAGATATTCCAAGCATACTTTGACGGTTTTAGGACAACGGTATTGCCAGATGCTAAAGAAGCGACAACTGGGACCATCGAAAGTTGCAAAGGATAATTCCAAGGCGACATAACTAAGGTGACGCCATACGGTTCTTTATAAATATAGCCAGAAGAAATAACGTTAACTAGACTAGTGGCAACTCTCTTGGGTTTCATGAACCCTCGCAAGTGCCTAAGCATATAATCTATTTCTTGAATTACTAATGAGTATTCGGTTGAAATGACATCGAATTCGCATTTGTTAAAGTCAAGCATAAAAGCTTTGTATATCTCGTCGTGCATGTCGAGTAAAACTTTGCGAAGCTTTTTTAAGGTATCGCGTCGAACTTGTAATGAACGTGTGTGGCCTTCGAAATAGTAATCGCGTTGTTTTTGAACGATTTCTTCAATCATGGTTTTTACCTCTATATCTAATTTTTCATATTTTTAAACAATTTGCCATAAGAGATACCTTGGACATACAAAGCAATCTTGTATTAATGCGTACACCCAAGACTATAATTTAAGTAATATGAATATCTTTTATCTTGACCCCAATCCAACAATTGCCGCTCGATATCATGTTGATAAACATGTTGTTAAGATGATTTTGGAATCTGCCCAAATATTGTCAACAGTTCATCATATCAATGCTTCTGACAAAAGGATTCTCGACAATATTTATCGACCAACCCACTATCATCATCCTAGTACGATATGGGCTAGTCAGAACAAAAACAATTATCGGTGGCTTTTTTTGTTGTTCGCTGCTCTCCTTGACGAATATACTTTTCGATTTGGCAAGACGCATAAGAGTTCAACCTTGATTGATTTTTTAAAAGAACCACCGGAGTCATTAAGTGATGATCCCTTTTTCCCTCCCACTCCCGCGATGGAAGATGAATATCTTATTAATGGTGATTCTCTTCTTTCTTATCGCAATTATTATCTTCGAGCGAAAAATCATCTTTTTCATTGGACAAAACGCTCAAGACCAGAGTGGCTAATTAAATAATCCATGCTATTGCATGTTTGTGATTTAGTCCTTTATTCACTTTCAAAAATAAGATAACATTTAACAAGGAGAATTATCATGGATAAGTTAAAAAATATCGATCAGGAGATTTTTGACGCAATTGCTTCGGAAAAAAAGCGGCAAATTGAAAATATTGAATTAATCGCCAGTGAGAATTTTGTTTCACTCGCTGTTTTAGAAGCGCAGGGGTCAATAATGACGAATAAATATGCCGAAGGCTACCCTAACCGCCGCTATTATGGTGGATGCGAATTTGTCGATATCGCTGAACAATTAGCTATTGAAAGACTCAAAAAACTATTTGGCGCACAATATGCCAATGTCCAACCTCATTCTGGTTCTCAAGCTAATATGGCCGTTTATCGTGCTTTGCTTAAACATAACGATAAAATTCTTTCAATGTCGCTGAGTGATGGCGGGCACTTGACTCATGGTTATAAACTATCATTTTCAGGAACCGACTATGTCGTTTTTTCATATGGCGTTGATGCAAAAACAGAAATGATTGATTATGAAGAAGTCGAACGTCTAGCTCTATCAGTTAAACCTCAAATGATTGTTGCTGGCGCGAGCGCTTATCCACGCGCAATCGATTTCAAACGCTTTCGTGAAATAGCCGATAAAGTTGGAGCCTATCTTTTTGTCGATATGGCACACATCGCTGGTTTAGTCGCTGGCGGTGTTCATCAAAATCCGTGTCCATACGCCCATGTCGTTTCTTCGACCACTCACAAAACACTACGCGGTCCTCGCGGTGGAGTCATTTTGACTAATGATCTCGACATTGCCAAGAGTGTTGACCGAGCCGTTTTCCCGGGCATTCAAGGAGGTCCGTTAATGCATATAATTGCTGCTAAGGCAGTGGCATTTAAAGAAGCTCTCGAACCGGATTTTAAACATTATGTGAAACAAGTTGTCGACAATTCCCACGCTTTAGCGGAAGAGTTAAGAACTCTCGGCTACCGCATCGTCAGTGGGGGTAGCGATAATCACATGCTTCTTGTCGATTTAAAATCATCTATCGCAATGACGGGCGCAGAAGCAGAAAAATTACTTCACGAAGTTGGCATTACATGCAATAAAAATTCAATTCCTAACGATCAAGAAAGGCCGATGGTTACTTCAGGCATTCGCCTTGGCACACCGGCAATGACGACTAGAGGTTTTAAAACCGAAGATTTTCGTGAGGTAGCCCATCTTATCGATGAAGCTTTAAAACATAGCAAAGATGCAAATATACTCGCAAAAGTCCATTTAAAAGTATTAGAATTAACAAGGAAATACCCCCTTCCTTACTAATCATGAAAAATAAAGAATCGAAGCTGATTATGCAAATGATTGCTGTCGCCATGGGCGTCGCTCTTTCCGTATTGTTAACCAGCTTTGTATTTATCCCCTTACCTTTTGGAGGCTTTTTAAACTTTACTGATGTTTTTATTGTTCTATATTCGATGTTTTTTGGACCATGGATCGGCGGAGCAGTCGGAGCCATAAGCGGCTTGATGGTCGATGTCATTTTAGGTTATGGTTTTTATGCGCCCTTCACTTTCTTCATCAAATTGATTGAAGGTTTAGTTGTTGGTTTCTTATTTTTTAAACTACCGGGCAAAATACGTTATGTGGCTCCCTTTATTGGCGGCGCCTTAATGGCCGCTTTATATATTATTCCCGACTATATCGCCCTGTCGAACTGGATTGCCTCGCTAACAAACTTCGGTTTTAACTTGATTCAGGGCGTGTTGGGGGCATCGCTAGGCATCGCTGTCTATGTTATTTTGATTAAGGCAAAAGTAAGACCTCCTGCTAACTCATAAATAATAAAGTATTTATAACTCGACTTATCCGCGGAATATGATAGAATAATCCGCGGACTGTTTTTTATGAGGTGAGCAGGCAATGGAAGCATTAGAAATATCAAAATTTAAAAGGGCATCAAGACGCAGTGTACTTGCCTTTCAACACGTCTTTGCGATGTTTGGGGCGACAATTGTTGTTCCTCTTTTAACAGGTTTATCAGTTCCGGTCGGATTGTTATCGGCTGGTATTGGCACCATAATTTTCTATTTCCTTACAAAAAAGAAAGTGCCTGTTTTTCTTGGTAGTTCCTTTTCTTATCTACCAGGCATGATTGCCTATATGACAAGTCAAGGAGCCGGTAGTGTTGGCAGCGAATCATGGCAGCGAGCTGTTGGCGGTCTAGCACCAGCGATCGCCATTACAGGTCTTGTTTATGTACTTCTTTCCCTTTTAATTAAATTTGTCGGTATGGCACGTATAAAAAAGTTATTTCCTCCAGTGGTGGTTGGCCCAATCATTATCGTTATCGGAATGGTTCTTGCTCCAAAGATTTTGTATAACAATGTTATTGGCCAATATGCAAATGGCGTTATGGATGCTTGGAAGGCTTGGTCAATTGCACTTATCACTTTAATATCGATTGTCGTAATCGCGACTGGTTCTAAAGAAAAGAGCTTTTTCCGTGTCACCCCCATTTTAATTGGTTTTGCAGTTGGAATTCTCGCTACGGTTGTCATTGATTTAATTGAACTTTATGCACTTTCTGGCGATATTGCCAAGACAATTATCTTCTTCAAATTTACGAGTGCGGGAGCGATGGCAAACGGAATCGACTGGAGCCAAATAGTTATTTTTCAGAATTTTGGTCAAACCTTTGGTTTTTATAAATATCTTCGCTTTGATTTGAGCGCCGTTTTACTGCTCTCGCCAATCGCCCTTGTCGCATTTATGGAACATATTGGTGATATTAATGCAAGCAGTGCCGTATGCGGTAAAGATTTCACTGTCGATCCAGGAATTAACCGTACAGTTTTAGGCGATGGTGTAGCAACGTTATCTGCCGCCTTGCTCGGCGCTCCTCCCAAAACAACTTATGGAGAAAACACGGCTGTTTTGGCTATCACACAAAACTACGATCCGTTCAATCTCTTCTTAGCCGCAATTTTTGCAACTGTCTTAGGCTTCTTCACTGTGTTTGGTAATTTGGCCATGACAATTCCCGCCCCGGTTATTGGTGGGGCTTCAATCGTTTTATTCGGTATGATTTCGGCATCTGGCTTGAAAACATTAATTTCCAGCAAAATTAACATGAATAACACGAAAAATATGATAGTTGTTTCGGTTATCCTGTCACTTGGATTGGGTTTAGCTTCTTTATCTCTTGTCGGCGATATTACCGGTGATAACATTTATAAAATAATTATTGGCACAGTCGAGATATCGCCACTTGCAATATGCGCTTTAAGTGGCGTTATTCTTAACCTTCTTTTACCTGATCGGCAAAAAGAAATAGCGACAATTCAATAGGCGACAATTTTGTAAGTATATCAAATTGTTTTACCTAGCAATTTATAATATGATTTATACACAGGTTTGTATAACAAGAATGGATGTGTGATTGACTTATGTGGAATGCACTTGAAGGGATGGGCG
>JAEWLX010000044.1 GCA_023457325.1 Bacillota bacterium
TTTTCCTTTAACCAATCTTGACAACGCTAGTTTTGATTTATTTACGAACAATCTCAAAGATTATTCGCTGACAATTAAAGAACATATTAAAAATAGTCACGAACACTATTTTATTTTGCAATTAAACGAAAATATCATTCTTGGTAATGATTATCGGCTTGTTTCTGGTGAGCTTGGCGTCTTAAATCTCGATATTTCCCTCTTAGCGCAGGCTGATGATTTTGATCAGTATTATGCCTATGATGGTCAAGACTTAGGTTCGACCTATTCATCGACTTCAACTACCTTTGCTCTTTGGGCGCCTTTGGCGTCAAAAGTGGTGCTTAAATATTATTTTAAAAAGAAGTGGTGCTTAGTGAATATGGTTCGTCATGAACGAGGTGTTTACCGCGCGTCAGTAAAAGGCAATCTCGATGGTGTATCGTATTTATACGAGGTGACGAATAATGGCGAGGTAATTGAAGTTAGCGACCCTTACGCCAAGTTATCATTGACGAATAATAAAGCGTCAGTCGTTTTAAATCCTAAGGGGATTAAAATTGATTTTAATGATAAATATCTCCCCAGTTTCACCAAATATACTGAGGCTGTTATCTACGAAGCTCATGTTCGCGATATGACAATTGATGAACATAGCGATATTGTTCATAAAGGAACTTTTTTAGGATTAATCGAAAAAGGACGAAAAACGAAAGGCGGCAATCCTGCCGGCTTTGACTATTTGAAAGCTCTTGGAATTAGCCATTTACAACTACTGCCTATATTTGATTACGCTACAGTCGATGAAGATAATATCTCTGAGTATTATAACTGGGGCTATGATCCAGCGCAGTATTTTGTTCCTGAAGGAAGTTATGCCTCCCAGCCCGATGATCCTTATTCACGGCTGATTGATTTACGAAAAATGGTCGCTGGTTTTCATAAAGAAGGAATTCGTATCGTCATGGATGTCGTCTTTAACCATGTCTATGAATATCAGACGTCAGTATTTGAAAGGGTCGTTCCCAATTACTTCTTTCGTTATGAAAAAAGTGGGACTCTTTCTAATCGTTCCTTTTGCGGAAACGATATTGCCACCGAGCGAGCGATGGCTCGTAAGCTAATCGTTGATGCTTGTCTTTACTATGTAAAGGAATTCGGCGTTGATGGTTTTCGCTTTGACCTTATGGGGTTAATTGATTTAGAGACGATAAAAATTATTCAAAAGGAAGTCTTGGCCCTTAAACCTGATTTTATTTTCTATGGCGAAGGCTGGCAAATGGGCGATGAGAGTAATCCTCATTTTGAATTAGCTTCTTTATCTCATACTTTTGATCTTGATGGTGTTGGTTTCTTTAATGATTGGTACCGCGATATCGTGCGTGGTAAGACCACTGAGCACGATCAAACACCACGAGGTTACCTCCTTAATTCTCACAGCCATCGTGAAGCATTTAAATACGCTTATAAAGGTTCTTCGTTTGAACAATTTATCACGAGGCGTTTTATTGATCCTCATCAAGCGATTAATTACGTTGAATGTCATGATAATGGCACTCTTTTTGATAAGCTCGAAACCGCTCTTCCGGAAGAGAGTCTGACACTTCGTCTCGAACGTCTTAAAATGGTTAATGCTGTTATTCTTGCTTCTTATGGCGTGCCTTTTATTCATATGGGTCAGGAGCTTGGCCTATCCAAGAAAAGCCATCAAAACACTTATCGTTCAGGCGATGACTTAAATAAGATGGATTATAAGCTTTTAGATGAGCGTTTTGCCTTGTTTTCTTATCACGCTGATGCAATTAAACTGCGGCGAAGTCTCTTCTTCCTTCACGAATGCGATTTAGACAAAATAGAACAAAGTGTGACTTTTGACGATTTAGAAAATAACGCTGTGAAGATTTCTTATAATTTAAGTGCCTATTCAAGTGAATTTAAAGATTTTATCATCTTTGTCAATCCTAGCTCAGAAACCCTTTATTACGACCTTGATGAATACTATCAAATTCTCTTTGCAAGCGGGGGAAATGTTCTATCTAGTCAAACCTTTGTCAAGCATGTTATGATTAAAGCTCGCTCGTTTCTTATTTTAATTTTAAAATAACATTTGAGAAATTATCGGCCATGACCTCCTTAAAATAAAGTCGGAGGTATACATTTTATGATATCAGACGTCTTTCTTACCGGCCGTCTTGGTGAGGTGATCAACAATACGGTTCGGATTGTCGAAATTGATCGCATGGTTCCCGAACACGGCAAGTTTATTATCGACAAAATTCCCGTGTCGTATTGGAGCAAGGAACCTCGTTCCCGGTTCATGAAACTCAGTGGTGGGACGTTAGTTGTAATTCGGGGGCGAATTCAAATTGACGAACAAATTGGCCTCATAATCGTTGCAGAACAACTTGCAATTTTAGGACAAAATCTATTAAATGAAATAGGAGGATAGCGCGCGTGCTCAAGTACATAAGATTAATCCTAGTCTGCGGACCACGAATCTTGTGGTCATATTTTGCTTGGATGATCAAATATGCGCGTCACCCAGAACGTTATCCGCTTGAAAAACGATACAATCGTATTCGCAATCTCATTATCTATGTTTTTCGCCATTTTCATGTCGATATTCATGTGCAAGGCGAAGAAATCTTTATGCATGAAGAGCGGCCGTTTGTTTTATACGCTAATCACTATTCCGATTTTGATCCTTTACTTTTAGTTGCAATTTCGAAAAATCCAATTACTTTTGTCGCTAAAAAAGAAACCTTAAAGTTCCCTTTTATCGGTAAAGTTGTTAAATTGCTCGAAGGCGTTACGATTGATCGCGCTGACTTAAGATCGCAAGTTGTGGCCATTGACAATGCCGTTAAACTCGTGGAAAGTGGAAGAAATCTCGTTATTTTTCCGGAAGGAACACGTAATAAGAATTATTTGCTACCTATCGGCGAATTTAAACCGGGAGCTTTTAAGTTATCGTATCGCACCGGCGCACCAATTATTCCCTGTGCCATATACGGAACTTTCCGCCCCTTAAGTCGCAAGAGTAATTTAAAAGTGTATCCAATGTGGGTCCGCTTCTTTAAGCCTATTGAAAAAGAAGAATACTTGCAGATTAATACCGTCCATCTCGCTCCGGATATTCAGTCGATGATTCAAAAAGAAATCGATGAGAACATGATAAAAAAAGATACTATGTATCTTGAAAACATTAAGTAGTTAAAATTAGCCGCTGATTGACCTTCTTCTTAATCCTTTCGGAAGAAGGTTTTTTAATGTATTGTTTGCGGAACGAACAAAACCGACATTTACTTGCTGATAAGATACGAGATGATAACCTTTATCGATTTGATAATTAAGCGTTTCACCGGCTAGATATTTTCTAAATGATGACTCATCAAGACTAATACTTTGCGATGCATCAAGGTAGTGAGCGAGATGATGATGAGGTTTAATCGTTTTGTTGATGTCATCAAATGCGCGAACACCATAGCGTATAACGTTAAGATGATCGGTGTTAATCTGCCAATTTAAAGAATACAAACTGTCTCCTATTTCCCGGTTATGGCGTTGAATTAAGTTGTATTGTTGGAGCATTGTTTGATGGCGACCTTTATATGACGAAGTCACATACTTTGTTTTCAAAGATTTGCCAGGCTTTTTTATTAGCGCAAGAAATTGTCCTTCGCCTTTAAATAGTGACGGCAAAAAGTAGATTGCGTTTTGTAGATGTAAACTTCGATAAATACCCAAGAATTCATTGATTTCTAGTAAATATGCATCGCTTTTAGTTAATAAATGATTGACGACATCCTCGTTTTCTTCCTTGCTGAACGAGCAAGTTGAATAAGCGATTGTTCCTCCGGGTTTTAACATCGCATACGCCAATTCAAGGAGAGCGATTTGGCTTTGTTTGCACGTTAAGACTTTGTGATATGACCAGTCATCAATCATTTTTTCATCTTTACGAAACATTCCTGAGCCACTACATGGAGCGTCGAGAATGATTTTATCAAAGGTATTGAGGTAAAAAGGATAGATATCGGCCAAATTATTGTTGACTACGATGATATTACCCATGCCCATACGTTCGACATTTTGTGAAAGAACAAGAGCGCGTGAATGAGAAATATCATTGGCCAGTACGACGCCTTCTTGAGTAACTTTAAGTGCGGCCTGAAGCGTTTTTCCGCCAGGTGCCGCACACATATCAAGAACATAATCTCCGGGCCGGATATTAAGCAAAGAAACGATGCTCATCGCTGCTGGTTCTTGAATATAATAGACGCCAAGATCATGAAGGTAATGGCGTCCGAAATCGTATTGCTTCTTATCATAATAAAAACCATTATCAACTAGAGGATGACTATGAACATCTGGAAAACGTGAATAAAATTCACGCCTTGTCATTTTATTAGTGTTTAAATACAAGGAATAGACTCGTTCTTCGTTTAGAGCTTTGCTGATTTGATCGGCAACTACTTTCGAAAAATTGTTAACGAGGTTTTCATAAAAATTCATGGTTTTAGTTTAGCAAGGTCGCTAGTAAAAAGATATTAAAACATATCTTTAACATGTTATACTTATTTACGAGGTAATTATTATGAGAATGGTTGATATTATTGTTAAAAAACGTGATGGAAAAATCTTGACCAAAGAAGAGATTTCTTTTTTTGTTAAAGGCTATGTTGATGGCACTATACCTGATTATCAAGTTAGTGCTTTGGCAATGGCTATTTTGTTTCGCGGCATGAATAAAGAAGAGATTACCGTTTTGACTGATCTCATGATGCATAGCGGTGATATCATCGATTTAAGTTCGATAAAAGGCGTAAAAGC
The DNA here is from genome assembly GCA_023457325.1 of Bacillota bacterium. GTDB lineage: Bacteria > Bacillota_I > Bacilli_A > RFN20 > CAG-826 > UBA1424. Next base: position 4,813 of record JAEWLX010000044.1, read on the forward strand.
CGACAAGCATTCGACTGGTGGCGTCGGTGACAAAACGAGTTTGGTCTTAGGACCAATGGTCGCGGCTTGCGGTGTCAAAATCGCCAAAATGAGCGGACGAGGTCTTGGTCATACTGGCGGAACACTTGATAAAATGGAAGCTATTCCTGGCATGAAAATCGCTATTTCCGAACAACAATTCCTTCGTCAAGTCAACGAAGTTGGTCTGGCGATTGTTGGCCAAACAGGTCACCTTGTTCCTGCTGATAAAAAACTATATTCATTGCGCGATGTTACCGGCACAGTTGAATCAATTCCTTTAATCGCCTCATCAGTTATGTCTAAAAAACTCGCCAGTGGCAGCGACACTATCCTTCTTGATGTTAAGTTTGGAAGCGGGGCTTTCATGAAAGATTTAGAAAGTGCTCGCGAATTAGCAAGAACGATGGTTGATATCGGCGATGGACTTAAGCGCGATACAAGAGCCATTTTAACGGACATGGAACAGCCGCTTGGTCTAGCTGTCGGCAATGCTTTGGAAGTCAAAGAAGCCATCGATACTTTGCACGGCAAGGGTCCTCATGATTTAGTGGAGTTATGTCTTGAAGCGGGAGCGATTATGCTTGAACAAGCCAAGGTTGTGACCGACACAAAAATGGGGCGGAAAATGTTAGAAAAAGCAATTGCTGATGGTTCCGCTTTTAATAAATTAAAAGAAATGGTTAAGGCTCAAGGAGGAGATGTCTCCTATATTGAACATCCCGATAAATTTCCTCTTTCCAAACACATCGTCGAGATTCATTCGGAAAATGAAGGCTATGTCCGTCGCATTGAGGCGCTGGAAATCGGCGCATCCGCCCTGCGTTTAGGCGCGGGACGAGAAACATATGATGATGTGATCGATATGTCAGCAGGTATTGTTTTAAGAAAGAAAGTCGGTGATTTTGTTAAAATGGGCGATGTTTTATGTGTCGTTCATACTAACAAAGACGAATTTGCTTCGATTCTTAATGACATTCATCACGCCTTTAAATTTTCCAAAGAAAAACTAGAACCACTACCAATCGTTCACGATTATATTAGATAAATATTTATGCGCATTATTGTCCAAAACGTTACTGAGGCTCACCTTTCGATTTCTAATCGTCTCTTTTGTGCGACCGATCGCGGATATGTCTTACTCGTTGGTTTCACCTTTGGTGATAACGAAGAAATTGTAGCGAAAATGGTAGATAAGGTCGTTAATATGCGCCTTTTTCAAGACGATAATGGCAAAACTAATCTCTCGATTGTCGATATCAAAGGGACAATACTAGCTGTTCCACAATTCACCCTTTATGCTGACTTAAGCGAAGGGAGACGACCATCATTTACGAAGGCTCTTTCACCAGACGAAGCCTCGCGACTATTTGATTATTTTGTCGATGGACTAAAAAAACGTCACGATGCGGTTTGCACCGGCTTATTTGGGGCTGACATGAAAGTTAATCTCACTAATGATGGACCTTTCACTGTTCTTCTTGATTCTAAGGAACTTTTTAAATAATGAATAAGCGGGTAATGTTAGGTTTATCAGGCGGTGTCGATTCAGCTGTTGCCGCTTATTTACTTAAAGAGCAAGGTTATGATGTCGTCGCCTGTTTTATGCGCAACTGGGACGCGATGGCCAATAACGACTATCTAGGCAATCCCACAATTAATGATCTTCAATGTCCTCAAGAAAAGGACTACGATGATGCGGTGAGTGTCGCCAAAGCTTTAGATATACCATTATTAAGAATCGACTTTGTTAAAGAATATTGGAATGACGTTTTTTCTTATTTTCTTGATGAATATAAAGAAGGAAGAACGCCAAATCCTGATGTTTTTTGTAATAAATATATTAAATTCGCGGCTTTTTATGAATTCGCTAAACGCAATGACTGTTCGCTTATCGCCATGGGTCATTACGCAAAAAGGGTTTTTCTTGATGGTCATTATTACCTTCAAAAAGCTCAAGATTTAAATAAAGATCAAACTTATTTCCTCTCGCAACTAAATGAAGAACAAATTGCTGCATGTCTATTTCCCCTTGGTGATATCGATAAAAGTGACGTGCGTTTAATTGCCCAAAGACTTAATTTAACGATTGCCAGCAAAAAGGATTCGACAGGCATCTGTTTTATTGGTGAACGTCATTTTAAAGAATTTCTTCATAACTATCTTCCCGCACAAAAGGGAGAGATCATCGATATTGAATCAAAAAAGGTTCTCGGTGAGCATACCGGAGCAATGTATTATACAATTGGTCAACATCGCGGACTTGGAATCGGTGGTATTGCCAATCGCGAATCAGAAGGTTGGTTCGTCGTCAAAAAAGATGTATCCAAAAATATTGTTTATGTTGCAAGCGGCAGTCAAAATAAGCATCTTTATTCCGATTATTGTCTTGTCACTAAGCTCAATTTATTTCCCCATTATGATATAGATGGAAGAAAACTTAAGGCTAAATTTCGCTACCGCTCGCAAGATGCTGACGTTACTATTTATAAAGTTAATGAAGATACTTTGAAAGTTGTTTTCGTTCATAAACAAAAAGCCATCGCGACAGGGCAAGCCGCTGTCTTTTACGATGGCTCATTAATGGTTGGTGGCGGTCTCATCAGCGAAGTTTACGCTGATAATAAACGTATCGATAAATAAATTTATTTATTTAGAATAACAG
>JAEWLX010000045.1 GCA_023457325.1 Bacillota bacterium
TGTTGCTAGTGTAAAACCTTGATTGACAAGAGCGAGAATCAACTCGTAAAAAAAGCCAATCAAAATTGCCACCATCACAAAGGGCCAATACTTATTAAAAAATCTCACGTGAGGATAATCAACTTCAAATTTTTCCAATAGGAAAATCATCGCTAAAGACAAAAAGACAGTAACAAGCGCCGATACCAAGTAAATGGTTCCGTAATAATTTACATTAGCAAACGAAGTAAGAATATAGACGATTAATATTGCCGAAAAAAGCATAATTAGTGGCACGACAATGAAAGCAAAAACAGTTCTCCAAATTTTGTGGTAATCATTATCGTTTAATACTTCATCAATCCGAGGGATAAAGCCGACAAAAACGGGAACGGCAACCAAGCCGGCAACCGCAATATATAAATCAATATAGATATACGTACTGAAATTAATTGCAAACAAAGCTTCGATACTAGCAATGATAGCAAATAGACCACCATACAAGACAGCGGCGTAAAAAATGGTCAAGAACAATTTAGTTAGTAGAAAGACAAGATAATGAGCGAAGTTATCTTTTTTTGGAAAATAATTTACTATCAAGGCCAATATAATGAAAATAATCCAAAGGGCTGCCATTCTCAAAGAGAATATTATATTGGTGGCCGGAAAAGCATACTTCATTAATAAATAAATCGAAGCAGTAACAACTAGTGAAACGGCTGAAAAAACATATTGCCAATACGTTTGTACTTTCAATCTTTCAACGAGAAGCGTTTTGAAGATTAATAATGGAAGAGTCAGCCATAAAAATGGTAGTATTTCCGATAAAAAAACAATCGAACCTTTTAACTCCTGGCTAACAATGGCAAGTATAACTAAAAGAACGCTTAACACGATTGAGTCGGTAAAGCGTTTGAAACTGCGAATAAACGGATCAAGTAATGTCGTTTTTAAAAACAAAGCGAACTTATTCATTATGTTCTCCCCCATTTGTCTTTGAAAACACAAAGACGCAATTAACTTCCTCGACGACTTTTAATACCGGTTCTTTGCGGCTTTTGTTTAACTTTTATATTTTGACGGCGAATTTGATTTCCGCTCGGACCTTGCATAAAGGTCGGTATTTTTTCTTTTCCGCTTTTAGCCATAAGTTTACCTCATTAACCTTCTTTTTTTATTTTAGCACAACTGATTATATTCTATTTTTAAAGACATGTATTTTCAAAGCAGATTATACTTCCATACGCTGAAGTTTCAACGATGCCTTCTTATGCATTGGCATATATATTATCAAAGCGATAAGACAGTTAATTATTGATATAAACAAAATTGGAAACGCTAAAGACGGAAGGGGAAGAAGCGACAAACTAAAAAGGAGCACTCCTTCAAGAATCAAAAAGCCAAATCCAGAGAAGATAGCGACAAATGCTGCCATGCCTTGTTTAATAACTTCGGCATCACTTTTATAATCAAAGCGCGGAAAGAAAATATTAATCCATGCGAAAAAGATTGATGAAAAAATAGCAAATGAAACAATTGCCAGTAAACTAGCGAGTGTAACCCATAAATCTAGGCCAAGACCAATTGCCGCTAAAGGTAAGGTAATCACAATAATTGGAATTTCCAAAACAAGATTAAACATTATCTTAGCGCCCATAATTGTTTCCCCTTTGATGGGAAGTGTCTTAAGAAGCGCAAAATTTCTACCTTCCAGCGATAAATTGACAGCGGGAGTATAAACGGTGACAAGGCAAAAAGCATAGGCAGCTAACATGATAAAAGGTGCAAACGGAGCAATTTCTGAAGGTATATTATCTTTCAAGATTAAAACCGCAACCGCCATTATCACCAACATAATAAGACCGAATGCAACATTGAAAATGTAAATGGGGGTCCCAACAAAACGGCGCCATTCTTTCTTTAAAAGAGCAGAAAAGATTGGGGTCCTTTGCAGCTTCTTGCTTTTTATAATTATTTCTTTATTGGTAGTGCGATTTTGATTGGTCCGTACACTTAGTTTTGAAATTACGAAAAGAAAAACAAAGAAAAAACCAAGATGGGTTAATAAAAGATATAAGAAACTCAAAAGGTTGCTGTCATGCGCCGCAGCGGCAAACCACTCATTTGGCAAATAGGCGCTTGAAATAGCATCAATAACCCACACCGGTATAAACGATCCTTGTTCGGCATTGATGCCGCCAACCATCGAAATGACAAAAATGGCAAGAAAAAGAGCGAACATCAAGATTGTTTGAATGAGATTTGACCTCTTAAAGTTTTTGGAAATACGGGCAATTAGTAACGATAGGAAAGATCCTAAAATAATGGCCGGCAATGGAAAAATTAAATAGCCAATCAATAATAAAATGAAACTAAGAAGATTAAAGGGAACAAAAATGTAATAAACGATAAATAGAGGTAAGGTTAAAACAAAAGTGACAATATAGATAAAAACCATCATCGAAGTTAATTTCGCAAGCAAAAGAGTCAGTGGTTTAATGGGAAGTGGGCCAATTATTTCATAATCTTTAAACTGAAATAAGAAGCCATTAGCCTGCATAAGCGCAAATAGAAATCCCATCCCGGTTGAATATGACGCAATGTAAAGAAGTAATTCACGCTTTAATCCCATCGTATAAAACATCATTCCCGACGAAAAGCCAATGCTCAAAAACGAATAAACAAACAACAGGACAAATAAGATAATACGCCCCTTTGAATTTGCAACTTTACTGCCGAATAAACGCCTGACACCAAAGTTTTCTTTAAAGAAAACACGCAATAATTTGAAAAACACTTATGCGATCTCCATAAAGAAGTTCTCAAGCGAACGATCTTTTAATACTATTCCTGTCTTGCCATCGGCAATAATCTCGCCTTGTTTGATGATAGCGATTTTATTACATAGTTTTTCAACGACTTCAAGAACATGCGAAGAAAAGAGAATAATCGCGCCATTATTTGTTATTTCCTTGAATGTTTGCTTAAGGGCAAAGGCAGCTTTTGGATCGAGGCCAACGAATGGTTCATCTAAAAGAATTAATTTAGGTTCGTGAACCAAGGCGGCTATTAAAGCGGTTTTTTGTTTCATGCCATGAGAATATGTTGATATCGGTTTGTCAAGAGCCTCAAGCATCTCAAACTCACCAGCATATTTAGCGATTAGTTCATTCCGGCGTTCAAGCGATATGGCAAAGGCATCAGCAACAAAATCAATAAACTGACGTCCAGAAAGGCTTTCATATAAATCCGGATGATCGGGAATATAAGCAAGTAGCTTTTTAAATTCAATTGGATTTTTGCTTATTGAATAACCATCAAGCGTAATCGTTCCACTATCATAGTTGATAATTCCGGCAATTGCCTTAATTAGTGTCGTTTTACCTGCTCCGTTTGGTCCAACAAAACCATAAAGATCGCCTGGTTCAAGAGACATCGATATTTCATTAATTGCAAGTTTCTTTTTGTCGTAGGTTTTACTAACGTTTTTAATTTCTAACATGTGTGCGCCCCCAAGTATGCATGAATATAATAGCAAAAAAGATTTGATATTTACATAATTTGTAAAAAAAGACCGGTTTTAACCGGTCAATTATTTTATTACTGATTGTTATATTTTATTTCTTGGTAGAAAGCATATTTTGCCATCTCAACTTTGGGACTAACCCAATAAATGAGGATGCCGAGTGTTAATATAACAAGAATGTACCAACCAATATGGCTGAGGTATAAACAGAAGAGACGCCACTTGTTGCCATCCATTATTTTACGGCTACGCGTAATAACGTCTTCGTAGTGCATATCGGGATTATCAAGTTGAATGAAATATATCATCGAATAGGAAAAAGCTTTGATAATACCAGGAATAAAGAAAAGCAGTGACCAAAGGAAGAGATAGATTTGGCTGACGAGATTCAAGAGAATCAAATTGACAATCTTATCATTAAAGGCTTTAAACATCGTCGGAATATTCGGTCGACCACCGCGATATATCTCATCGATATACATCGCATACCCAAGATAGATTGGTCCGCCAAGGATAAACATTCCTATCCCCCCTAAAGATGTTAGAAAACCAATAACTAAAGTCAACAATAAATACCCTAAGGCAGTTTCGCTCCATTTGCCCTCTAATTTTTCATCAGCTATTCGCCGAAATTGATATGAATCCATATTTTTTGCCTCCGGGCATTATTATACATAAAAAAACGCCGTTTTCATGAAAGTCGACAAAAAAGCGCAATCATTAACGGCGTTAATTATTTACAATGAGCAAACGACGCGATCTTCTTTTTGAATTTCGGGATCAGAAAGCAATACATCAGCGTATGCTTCAGACATTTCCATAATATCTTTTGCGAACGGGCAAGTTGGAATAATTTTTAAATTATTTTGCCGAGCATATTCAACAACTTTATCGACAAGAATTCTACCAATGCCTCTGCCTCTTAATGAGCGATTAACATATGTATGATCGAGAACAACTATGTTATCCTGATGCTTTTTAAAAGTCACTTCAGCAATATTTTTATCTTCACTTTCGCCAATGTAGAAACGATCTTTATTTTTCCCTAAAATTAATTCTTCCATTTTTTTACCTCCAAATGATTATCTATGATTAAGTCATATATGACTAACGCTTCTACTAATATTAAAAAAGAAAAAGAGTCCATTTACCAGCGAGATGCTTTTTATATGATTGTAGATGTCGTGATAATAGACCTTCGTTAAAAAAATATAAATTTATTAAAGACTCGTGACTCCTTTTTTCATTAGAAGAGTGAGTCTTGCATCGGCGTGTTCACCGACAATGCGAATTCGATTAAATCCCTTTTGCAACTTAAATATTACTGCTCGTTGGTTTGTTTCGGATATGACCGGAGTAATTATACCTTTCCGAACGAGAATAATTTTTGCTCTGCCTTTAGTAACTTCGAATTCTAAATCGAAGCGACAAGAAAGATCTTCTCGCATATAAAAGACTCCAATTGTTTTGACACCCGAAAATGATTCGGTTCGTAGTTTGATTTTTGACTTAAACTGACCGCCGATCATTATTTTTGCTTTTTGGTAATTAACAAAACTACTTAAACGTTTATCATTATTCCAAATTTCCATGCAAATATCCCTTTTTTATTGTAATACTCGCCTTTTTTAATAAAAAGAAAAATAAAAGGATTGCCCATAATTCGAGCAACCCTTAAAGAATTTCAATGTCGACTACTTATCGCCCATCGTCATTGCCATAACAGCTTTGGCGGTGTGAAGACGGTTTTCCGCTTCTTGATAAACAATTGAGTGAGGACCATCGATAACTGAATCTTCAACTTCGTTACCACGATCAGCCGGAAGAGCGTGCATGTATTTTACATTCGGGCTGGCGAGTTTAATCATCTCTTCAGTACATTTCCAGCCTTTAAGCGTTTTGATGTAATCATCGACGACAACGGTTGATTGGTTTTTAACCCAGCTTCCCCAGTTCTTAGGAATAACAACATCCGCATCTTTAAAGGCTTCCTTCATATCGTGTGTGATACGGAAGGAACCACCATTTTCTTCAGCGTTTTTCTTTGCCTTTTCGATAGCCCAATCCGGAAGATCATAACCTTCAGGATACGCGAGAGTTACATCCATGGCGTAGCGTGGGAATAATAAAATTTGTGAAAGAGGAACACTGATTGGTTTTTTGTGACTTTCAGCATACGCCCAAATAATCGAAATTTTGAGACGTTTGGTCGTTGGAAATACTTCTTGAATGGTCATTAAATCAGCTAGAGCTTGCATCGGGTGATATAAATCACATTGCAAGTTCATAATCGGGACAGTTGAATTAGCAGCCATTTCGCGAATATATTTATTGCCAACGCCATAGTTGCAATAACGGCAAGCGATGCCGTGTCCAAACGAGGACAAGATAACGGCAGTGTCTTTCGCGCTTTCACCGTGGGAAATTTGCATCATCGAGGTATCAAGAAACGTCGCGTGCCCGCCAAGTTGGGCTAGGCCAGATTCCATCGAGTTTCTCGTTCTTGTTGATTGTTCAAAGAACATTAAGAAACCAGTTTTATTCTCGAGATATGGCGTAGGAATGTTTTTATAAAATTTGTTTTTCAAATCATAAGATACTTCTAGTAACTTATCAATTTCTTCCTTTGTCCATTCTTCAAGAGTGATAAAGTGACGACCTTTGAAGAGTGGTTTCATTGTGCGTTTGTAGAATAGTTTACTCATTAATTTTCTCCTTATTTTTTAAGTTGGCTCAAATACATCAATGGTATGGCGGCATAAAGCGCAGCTGCGATAACGAGATCTTCTTTTCTCGTTTTTTCGTTTGGAGCATGTGCTTCCTTTTCGTCACCGGGCCCAAAGCCGATGCATGGGATGCCATAACGACCCATAATGGTTACACCATTTGTCGAGAATGTCCATTTGTCAACAACCGGATCCTTTTTAAATAGACCCTTATAAGCTTCAACTGTGGAAGAACAAATAACATGACTCTCGGGTATAACCCAAGTCGGGAAATAACACTCGGTTGGGTAAACTAGACCCGTCCATGACGGGCGTTCATACATGTACATTTCAACGGTGGCACCGGCGGCTTTAACCGAGGGTAAAGCGCGGATTTCATCAAGAGCGCCTAAATGCGTCTCGCCCATCGTCAAACGGCGGTCAATCGAGATCCAACAACTATCAGCAACCGCACAACGTGATGGCGAAGTATGGAAAATTTCGCTAATCGTCATTGTTCCTTTGCCGAGGAAAGGATCGTCTTTCAACCGTTCATTGAGTTCTTTGATTTCGCCAATAATTGGGCCCATCTTATAAATGGCATTATCGCCTCTTTCGGGGGCGCTACCATGACAAGAGATGCCACGTGTCGTTACTTTGATTTCCATTCTTCCGCGATGCCCGCGATAAATGCGGCAGGAAGTTGGCTCTGTAATAACGACGAATTCAGGGCGAACTTTATCTTCTTCAATGATGTATTGCCACGGAATTCCGTCACAATCTTCTTCTTGGACAGTTCCGGTAACAACTAATGTGTAATCATCTTCAAGACCTAAGTCTTTAATAATTTTGCCAGCGTAAACCATCGAAGCCATTCCGCCTTCTTGGTCGCTTGCGCCACGTCCACCAATGTGAACATCGTCTTCATATCCTTTATAAGGATCAAAGGTCCAGTTGCGAATATCGCCGATGCCAACTGTATCAATATGGGCGTCCATTCCGATGAGGTGTTTTCCATGGCCAATGTAACCGAGAATATTACCCATCTTGTCGATGACAACGCGGTCGAAACCAACCTTTTCCATCTCTTCTTTAATGCGATGAATAACTTCTTTTTCCTGGCATGACTCGCTTGGAAGCGAAATCATGTCGCGAAGAAAAGCGGTCATTTCCTTTTTGTAAGATTCAGCTTTTTTTAAAATTTCACTAAACGGAACGACTTTACTCATAATGTTTTTCCTCTCATTTTCTTAATTTTTTCGTCATATTCATGAACCTTGTTATACTCGATTTCCCAGAAATCTGGTTTTCTCATCGCATCTAGATATGCTTGGGAATATCCAAACTTCAGCCAATCGCTTTCCTTTTGTTTAAAAAGGCGCTCTTTGACTTTTGGTAAACGAGCATCTTCAATATGTTCATCTCTTGCGCCAAGGAAGATATCCTTGTACCAACGTTCCATGACATAGTCGGCTGTCTCAAGCTCGCGCTTTTCGAGAAGTTCAAGAACGCTTTCATAGCGATCGTAACCATCGGTAGCAATTGTGACAACATTATCGCCAGGACCGAGTCTCAGGTGTTTTGCCATTTTAATTGCACCTAGAATATTACAAATACCGGAGACACCAAATAGCTCGCGCATTTCTTCAGCGACTTTTTTGTCGACACCATGACGAACTAATACATCCGTGCCATCATGAATGATTTTAAGACCGCGAACAGACTCATCATCATTAATTAAAGCGATGAAATCAGTCGTTAAAATATTGTGAATGAGAGTACACATCTTGTCACCGATACCTTCAATGCGATGTTGTCCTCTACCTCCGTTAGTTAATGTTGAACATTCATATGGTTCGAGCGCGGCGATTTTACATTCAGGAAATACTTTTTTAATCGCATCGCCAGCAGCAAGTGTGCCTGCGCTTCCGGGAGCGGAGGCAAAACAAGCAATCCGACCATTGCCAACACCTTCGACAGCTTCAACACAACTATTACCAGTTACGTGGCGATGGAAACGATAGTTTGGCATCAATTCAAACTGGGCTAATGTCCGGTAATTGGGATTCTTTTTTAATTCGTAAGTTCTTTCAAGAGTCAAAATAACATCCGATTCTGAACCAGGAGTCAAATCTAACTTGGCACCGTAGCGTTGAATGCGATCATAACGCTCTTTTGACATATTGTCAGGCATGATTACTATCGCATCATATTTCATCAAGTTTGCGATGTAGGAAACACCAATACCAAAGTTTCCGGTTGATGGGCCTAAAATGGTGTGTTTTCCGGGAATGATGTCGCCATCAATACATCCTTCAATTAGGGTTGAATATGCCGGACCGACTTTGTGCGAACCCGACGGAAATTGTTTTCCTAAAAGCACAACGATGTTAGCTTCAACACCCGTTAAAGCTTTGGGGAGAACGATTTTGCGAACTTGACCCTTATCATCTTTCCAGTTGATGTTAAAAAGATTGATCGGATCGAGTTCGTCCGCATCTTTAGCTTTTAAAGCTTGAGCGCGGACTTTGGGATCAATGTGATTGGGATGAAGCATCTCGTCATACGTTGGTCCAAATGGGATTTTTGTCATTTCTAATTGACTCCTTTTTCTTTTAAATACTTATGTAGGGCCTCGATATCAGGCTTTAGAAGGACGGGTTGGCTAATTGCCTTTTGTGCATTAGTCGGGTCTTTCAAACCATTGCCAGTGACGATAAACGTCACAGATTCATCAGGTTTGATTAAACCAATATTTAGAGCTTCTTGGACACCTGCTAGGGCTGTGACCCCTGCTGGTTCTCCAAAAATGCCTTCCAGGCGCCCTAAAAGCGCCATACTCTCTAGTATATACTTATCGCTGACACTTATGAAGTGCCCCCCACTTAATTTAATAGCATTCATTGCTTTATTGGGGTTACGAGGAATGCCTACCGCAATCGAATCGGCGATTGTATTCTCATCAGCCTCTTTTAAGTTTTCGTTATTTTCATAAGCCGTCACAAAGGGGGCGCAGCCCGAACTTTGCACACCGAGAATGCGCGGAATGCGTTCAATCAAGCCCAGTTTTAGCAAGTCATAAAAGCCTTTGTACACGCCACCGACACTACATCCATCACCAACCGAAATAGCAACCCAATCTGTCGGTTTAAAATCCAACTGTTCAGCAATTTCTAAAGCGACAGTTTTTTTACCTTCAACAAGATGAGAGTTAATGGCGGCATTACGATTATACCAATGGTATGTTTCGATAGCCTTGCGCGACAAATTGTACGTATCTTTATAATCACCATCGACACAAATGACCGTGGCGCCATAAATAGATAATTGGGTTAGTTTGCCAATCGGAGCTCTTTTTGGAACAAAAATAACACTTTTTAAACCCATGTGGGCTGCTTGACAAGCCAAACTCGAAGCGGCGTTGCCGGTTGAAGAACAGGATATCGTTTTTGCTCCCGCTTCTATCGCTTTTAAAACAGCGACACCGCTGGCGCGATCTTTTGTTGATCCGCTTGGATTTAAGCCTTCATCTTTAATATAAAGATTCTTAACACCTAAATACTGAGCAAGTCTTTTTGATTTGTATAAAGGTGTCCAACCAATACGCAACATCTCGTGGATGTGTTCGGAAGGAATACTCATCATCGGGGCATAGCGCCACATCGAATAATCGTGATTGTTTTTGAAATAATCAAGGTTGACAGTCTCTTTTAGTTTTTCATAGTCATATTCAACATCGAGAATGCCTTTGTCACCACAATGGGGGCATGTATAAATCGCTTCCTCTGGTGAATAAGTGCGACCGCATATCGTGCACCGATAGTCTTTGAATTTTTGCATTATTTCACCTTCTTTATTTAATTCCCTTAATGAACATCGACATAATATTTGCGCATACTTTCCGCCGATATTGTTTATTCGAACGCTGATCATCAATTGGTGAAATCATTTTATCAGTCTCTTCTAAAATACGCGGCAAATCGCTGATAATATCTTCAATTGGGCGGTTTTTGAGTGAATTTTCGAGGGATATGCTTCGAGCGACCATTGCTGCAACTGAGCCAAAAGCCATCCGTATATCTGAAACTAATCCAAAGTTGGTAAGATACATTCCCGCAAAGGAAACCTTACTAATTGAGTCGGCTCTTCTTCCGCCGACCTTGACCCACTTATAATTAGTTAGAGGAACGAGCGGAATAATAATCTCCTTAATTAGTTCATTGCTGTGAAGATCAATGCGGCGAACGCCAATAATGAAATCTTTAACTAATAGGGTTCGCTCTTCTTCAATACTTTTCAAAACAACCTTAGCATCGAATAAATATAAAGCGAGAAGGCTATCACCAGCAGGTGAGGCATTGGCGATGTTACCCGCTAATGTAGCGCTATGGCGAATACCCGGGCTTCCGATTTCCTTGATGATGTCACGAAGAAGATTGGGAACGATTTCACTTCTTAAAATGTCTTCCAGCTTTGTCGTTGCGCCGATATGAACAAACTTCTTGTCTTCACTTAACTTAATATAATTAAGTTCATCGACATTTGCCATATAAAGAACATCCTTCGTAAATTTAGGAGGCGTGCCTGCCGAAGATCTTTTTTGAATCATTAAATCAGTTCCACCCGCCATAATGTGAAGTGGACCTTCATTTAAATGTTCTAGTGCTTCCTGGAGATTATTTGGAATAATATGTTTTACCATAATCCTTCTCCTAACTTAGCAGCCAACTTAACTGCCTTGATTATCATGTTGTAACCAGTGCATCGACACAGATTACCAGAAAGACCTATGCGAATTTCTTCATCGGTTGGATGAGGGTTTTGCGATAAGAGACTCTCGGCGGCCATAATCATGCCCGGGGTACAAATTCCACATTGCGACCCGCCCTCAAAATGCAAAGCATCTTTTAATATTTGATAACGTTTCGTGAGGGCTAAGCCTTCGATTGTTAAAATCGTTTTGCAATTGGCGTTGGCGAGGGGGAAACAGCAACTATTAACAACTTTCCCGTTTACTAAAACGGAACACGCACCACATTCGCCTTCCCCACATCCTTCTTTTGTGCCGGTTAAATGAAAATGGTCGCGAAGGACATCGAGCAAGCGCAAACTTGGATCAAGATCCATTTCCACTTTTTGATTGTTTAATACAAATTTAATCTTGTTCATCTTTTAATAACTCCATGATGTATTCTGGTGTGGCAGGAATTCGATTCACTTTGCGTTTAATCGCGTTTTCTATTGCTAAGGCAACAGCTGGGGCTCCACCAACTAGTGTTAGTTCTCCTACTCCTTTAGCGCCATACGGACCATAGGGGAAAGGATTATCCATTATTATCGTTTCCATATTTGGCATGTCCATTGAAGTCGGAATAATATAATCCGTCAAATTCTTTTGTCTGAGTTTGCCTTTTTCGTGGCGCATTATTTCTAAATAGCCGTAGGCAACTCCTTGAGTAATTCCTCCATCTGCTTGGCCGATAACCATTCTTTCATCGATGGCTTTACCAACATCATAAACACTCCAAATGCCTTTCAGTTCGACTTCATAAGTAATGGGCGAAACTTCGACTTCAACTATGTTGACACCCCATGAATAGGCTGGATAGGCATCGCCGTGAAGAGCGTGTTCATCCCATTTAATAAAATCGGGCTGTTGATATTTTTCAATTATTTCCTGGCATTGGCCAGACTTCCATTCATCTTTTAATTTTTTGGCGGCTCTTGCTAATAATCCGCCAACAATCATCGTGGTTCTAGAGGCAACAGTCGGACCAGAATCAGGTGCAAAGTCGGTATCAGGATTATCAAAGATAACTTGATCATTATCAACGTCTAAAGTCATGGCGACAATGCGTTTGAGTGAGGTTTTAGCCCCTTGCCCCATATCAACGGCAGCGATATAAACGTGGACGATATCTTTTTCGTCTTTTACTAATCTTACGCGTGACTTAATGTGCGTGCTTTCGCCATCGCCAGTAAATCCACAGCCATGGAGAAACCAGCTCATGCCAATGCCTTTAAATACTCCTGGTTTAGCGTATTCTTTTGTCTTGCGATGATAATCGGATATCTCCGTTGCTTTGGCTATCATTTTATCCATAATAATCGGATCCCGGAAAGTACCGCTTGTCGATGTCTTATCGCCTTGCTTAACCAAATGATTAATTCTGAATTGGTAAGGATCGACACCTATGTCTTTGGCAATGTGATTCATAAACATCTCAATGGCATAAATCATCTGCGGTGATCCAAAACCACGGAAAGCTCCGGTCGGTACAGTGTTGGTAATATAGACGTCGCCACTGACATCGAGATTATCAATCGTGTAGGCGTTCGTAACCGCAAGCATTGAGCGGGACAAAACAACACCACTTAGCCCAACATATGCTCCGCCATCAAGGGAGACATGGGCTTTAATGGCAAGGATATGATTATTGTCATCGAGCATAGCTTCCATCGTTATTTCTGATGGATGACGCTTTGTCGTAACGAGCATATCTTCTTCGCGCTCAAAAATCATTTTGATTGGTTTTTTAATTTTGACAACAGCTGTCGCTAGCTGGCATGCCGTTGTAGAGGGGAATTCTTCTTTGCCGCCAAAGGCGCCGCCAACGGCAGGTTGCAAAACCCGCACTTTGTCCTCGGGATAACCCAAAGTATTAATAACGGCATTCTTAATATAATAAGGGCACTGCATTGAACCAATAAGTGTAACTTTACCGCCTTCATCCAAATAAGCAAGCATCCCCTGCGGTTCAATGTATGCTTGTTCTTGATAGCCAGTATAATAAGTTTCTTTGATTGTTCGCTTTGCCTTTTTAGAAGCTTTTAAATAGTCGCCTTTTGCAAACGATTTATGAACAAAACTGTTCACGTAATCAAATACAGCTTCTTCTTCCTGATAATCGATTTTAATATTTGCTATGATGTCATCGATAACCTTCTTATCGGGTCCGACAACTAGTGCGATTGGTTCGCCAATATAATTGACCTTGTCGACAGCAAAGACGGGCCAGTCAGCAAAGATCATTTTGACATAGTTTTCTTTGATAACATCTCGGTGGTCGACATAAAAGTATCCATCAGGCATTTTTGGAATCTGAATCGAAAGGATTTTGCCTCTCGCAATTGATGAACGGACTGTTTTGGCAAATAACATATCGTCGAAAACGATGTCCGAAACATATTTTGCTTGTCCAGAACACTTTTCTTCGTGGTCGACTTTTGGTGTTGATTTCTTCGGATCGAACATTACTTACTCCTTTTCTTCCATGACAATTGCCCCAGTCGGACACTTCACTGGACAAAGTCCACACTGGAAGCATTTATTCGGATCAAAGGTTATGACGTCCTTCATTTCAATGGCAAAATATGGGCATATTTTTACACACAACATACAGCGTATACATTTTTCAGGAATTAGGTAAGGAGTATTCCCTTCATATTTAACTTTGTTAACAAGTTGTGTGTCGATAACTTCTTGAATCGAAGAGAAACCATTTCTTTCTAAGGCCTTAGGAAGGTCTTCGATAATTTTGGCATATAACTGCTTGCCTTTAAGCAAGGCCGCCGAAAGCATTTGCACGCCACTAGCGCCGGCTAATAAAAACTCGATTACATCATCGGCAGTGGCAATTCCACCAACACCAATCACCGTTAATGATGGTTCTGCTTGTTTGATTGTATAAACAGTAGCTAAAGCTAGATTCTTGATAACTGGTCCGCTTGTCCACACAAAACCTTTCTCATTTCCGTAAATGATACGACGCTTTTTGATATCGATTTTCATCGTCGGTCCAAGCGAATTGACAGCTACTACTCCATTTGCCCCGGCTTCCTTAATGGCTTTTGCAAAACCGGAAGGATCAGGAATGTGCGGGCTTATTTTCATGTAGAGTGGTTTTTTGGTATGTTTACGAATCGTTTTGACAGTTTCGGCAATGACAGAGTGATCGGTACCCACATAGTGAGTGGAAACTTCAAAGGCATCAGCAAAGCGATCAAGCAAAGGAATCAATACTTCCATGTCTTCTTTGCTATAACCAACGCTGACAATTAAGGGGCGACCATCATTGACGGAGACAAATTCCGGCAAGAATTCCTCAATCCACTTTTCTTTGTTGTATTCACTCCAAAGTTCGCTGTTCATAATATATTCACGGTCGCCATAAATACAAGGGCGAGGAATATGAGCGTCTTTAGTCGAAATCGTCTTTGTGACAATTGCTCCACAGCCTGCGTCTTTCATAAAAACCAAGCGTTCAGTGTCACCGACGAGAGGCCCTGCTGCGGGCATGAGGGGATTAGCAAGTACTAATCCATCGAATTTGGTTGTTAAATCCATTATTTTTCTCCTTTGATTCTATTCCATAACGAATTGGCAATTTCTGTGCTCTTTTCAAGTTCCAAGATTAGCTTCTTATTCGTCAGTTCGTAATTTTTTACGACTTGTTCACCAGCGACGAAGACGTCACTTGGTTTAAATGAGTGCATCATCGCATAAAAAAGATGACCAAGAGCATTGCTCTTATCAAGATTCGTCGGAGCAAAATAAGGCACTAATAGCATATCGGCTTCGTAACCCGCTTCAATGCGCCCGAGCTTGACACCAAGTTGACGAGAGACATAGTCATAGCCATTATTAATCATCGCCAATAATTGACCTAGGCCAAAAGCAGTAGGTTTCTTATGCAACAAATGGGCCGAGTATAAGATGTTCATATATTCATTAGCAATACCACTTGAGAGTCCATCGTTACCAATCATGACTGGAATGCCTGATGTGCTGAATTTATTAATGTCTGGCAAACCGACTGCATTATTCATGTTTGAAGTAACGTTGACAACAATCGAGGCCTTACGTTTTTTAATAATATCCAGTTCCTTGTCATTAACGTGAACGCAATGAACGAGTAGACTATCTTCATTAATTAATCCGTGGCGGTCCAAACGTTCAACGACGCGCTCTTGATATTTAGCCAAAGAGTCTTCTTCATCCATTTCGCTTTCAGCGACATGAATATGAATCGGTGCGTTATGCAAATTCTTGCTTACTTTTTTAAGTGTTTCTTCCGATAAGCTCATCGAGGCATGAAGGCCGAAAAGACCAGCTGTAAAGGGTGTCTTAAATTGTTTAATAAAATTAGCGTTTTCGTTAATTGATTCTTCGACATTAAAGCGGTCACTTACTTCAAAAGCAAATAAGGCACGGACAGAGGAGACATCACAAACCGCCTTTTTAAGCGAGGCAAGCGAACCAGTTATTTCTTTGCCACTCGCATGATGGTCGATAATGGTGGTTACTCCGTTACGAAGAAATTCCGAAGCGGCGACTAGACCACTATAATAGGAAGTCTCGTTATCAATATGGCGATCGATTTTCCACCACATCTGATCAAGAATCTCCTGAAAGTTTTTCGGGTTAAAAGGAAGGGCTAAGCCCCGGGCAAAGGTTGAGTAAATATGCGTGTGGGCACAAACAAGACCAGGGATGAGGAAAGCACCTTGCCCATCGATGATTTGATAGCCATCATCGACAAAGTCATTCATATGTCCAACTTGTAAGACAAGATGATCGAAAACGACAAATCCATTATCAATAAACTCCGCAAAATCATAAATTTTAACGTTAATTATGGCTTTTTTCATTCGATATCACGTCCTTTAATCCATTTGCCTTGTCCGCCCTGATAAACACGATTTCGAATAACAAAATGGCCACGAACCATGGTTGAGATAACTTGTCCATGTGAAGGCTGGCCGATATAAAGTGAATAATCGGCATGGCCGTGTTGATCAAGGATTAGACTTCGTGCTTCAGGTTTAAAAATAACTAGGTCGGCGTTATTACCAACTTTAATCTCGCCTTTTCCATCTAAACCTTGAATCCGAGCAATATTACTTGTCATCTTATTAATTACAGAATCACCGAGATGATGACGCATAATTGTAAATGAGTGTTCAATCCCGCCAATACCTAACGGCATTTCGAAAAGCATTTTGCCTTTTTTGTCGGCGATATTAAAAGCACAATGGTCGGTGCCAATCGTATCGATGTGCTTTTGGTTCGTAAATAGTAATTTACGGGAAACAAAGCTTCTCAAAGGTGGGGCAAAAGAATATAAATAACCGTCTTCGCGTTCCAAAGCATCGTGGGTAAAAGTGAAATATTGAGGACAACTCTCGATGAAGAAACGCTTATTGAGAATATCTCCATAATTTTCAATAAGGGCTTCAAGAGTGTGGCCGTCACTAAGATGAACCATGTAAAGCTTCCCGCCATGCTGGCGAACAAGTTCGGCGAGTTTTAGCGCTTCGCTTTTTTCGGCTTCTGATGAACGGCTGATTGGTAAATCTTGATAAGTAAAGTCCTTCTTCACAACTATCAGGTCATCGTTTTCAACATGGGCTAATAAAAGAAATTTATATTTCTTTGATAATTCAAGGAGCTTAATAATATCTTTTTCATAAGTCCGGCGGCCAGAGTCAGAATAAGTCGTGAACAACTTTAATGTATGTATATCTAAACTTTTCATTTTTTTGACGAATTCTTCTAAATCGCCCGTCGGATTTTTAATACAGGCATGAAGACGAAAATCAATGACGGACTTACTCGCTAACGCAATGCGTTTATCATAGGCAAGTTGCAGTTCATCGGCGTTACTAGCAGGATCAAGAAAATCGACAATCGAAGTGACTCCGCCATAGGCGGCAGCCACCGTCCCGTGATAGAAATCATCCACGGATTTATATTTACCTAAATCGAGTTCAAAGTGTACGTGAGGATCAATGATACCCGGTAGAACTTCAAGTCCTTCGGCATCGACAACTTGTGAGGCATCCAAAAAGTCATCGCTTATTAAGGCAATTTTTCCTTTTTTGATATAGAGATTGTGTGTTTCCCAGTGACCATTGATGTAGAGTAGGCCGTTCATAATTGCATAATCGTACATGATTCTACTCCTCTCCTGGAACTTTTATAAGTTCATAATCGCTAATAGCGAAGTGTGTGGTAACGGGTTTAACAAGATCTTCGCGGACAGCAATGACAAGGTCGAGTCCGCTTACTAAGACTTTTTTGAGGATGTTATGGTAGCCTCCTCCCATAATTTCAAGAACGCCAACTTCATCAAGATAAATAGGCATTACTTTCTTTTCGATGAATTCATCAACAACGCTTTCAAGCAAGGACAATAAGTTTAAATTCAAGTAGAAGGGTCCGAACTTACTGCTATGAGTGAAATCTTGATGGTAATGGTTTTGATAAATCATCCAAGGAATGGTGTTGCTATTGCTGAGGCGAAGCATAATGTAACCGTAAACTTCCTTGCCCTTCATCTTTTTAATGGCGGCAAAGCCGTCACCAATTAGATTCTTTCGATACTCATTAATGAGAGTCGTGGTTTTACCGGCATTAATTTTTCCAGCAATGATTTTAACCATTAAGAGCCTTTCTAATTGTGATGCTTGCCACCATGAAACAAAGTATGTTCCCTTATAACAAATTCGGAATGACAACCGCAAGAACAGCAAAAACTAATGTTAGTGGTGATAAAACATACATGAGCCAGTTCGGCGATTTAATCGTTACTTTCTTCATCGTAAGTAAAGCTTGAGCTAAACGATAAACGCCATAAATGATGGCGAAGACCAATAATTCGTAGGCACCATTGACAAAGATAAAGCGCGTACTTGCCTCAAAATTAGAAAGCTGAGCAGCAAGATTACCGCTAATGGCTGATTGAATGCCTTGGTTAGCTAAGAACAAAACGCGCCACGATACGATAGCTAAAACAATCGCCCCGAGATGAATAAATGTTTGTTTGGCTGGTGAAGTTTTCTTTTCAAAGATATAGCTCACAGCAAAGACGGTGATTGATTCCAAAATAATCGAAATCATTGGCGTATAAACTCTCATTAATCCTTCCCAATGAATTGGGAAAGCAAAGTTAATGGCTTTAATTGCGGCGGCGAGTAAACCGACATAAAGGATTGTGCTTCTGCGCCCTGTGTTTTGATAAGCCCAATACATTAATGCTGAGCCAATCGGAAACATGACAAGACCTGACCACATATTTGGTAACCAATGAAGAAGATAGCCCACCGTAGCTTCAAGCAAGCCCCAAACGGCACCGAAAAAGATAACGGCAAATAGTGTGTTCAACTTAGATTTTTTGTTATTCATAACAATACTCCTTTATTTTCCTTTGTTGAGCCCCTGAAATATTTTTTCAGGAGTAACCGGCAATTTATTGATTCGCACGCCGGTTGCGTTTGCGACTGCGTTAGCAATTGCAGCTGGAGGCGTGTCAATACCGATTTCACCAACCGACTTCGCGCCATACGGTCCGCTTTCCTCAAAACTTTCCGCGAACTCAGTCGTTAGTTTCTTAACGTCGAGCATCGATGGAATTTTATAGTAGAGGAAGCTGTTGCTATTTAGCTTTCCGCGGTTGCTGTATTTTACGTCTTCAAAACAAGCCATGCCTAAACCTTGTACAATTCCACCTTCAACTTGTCCTTTGGCGAGCATTGGATTAATCGTTACACCGCAGTCGACGACACTGACATAATGAAGAATGTCATATTCGCCAGTCTCGGTGTCGAGTTCAATTTCGACATATCCCGCCATAAATGGCGGAGGTGATTTATGACCAACATAGCTTTCAGTCGCTGTCAGTTGATGTTGATTTTCATTGTAATAAAGGCGGTTAGCCAAATCAGAAAGGGTTAAGACCTTGTCTTTGCTAGTAAATTTTTCACCGTCAAAAACAACTTCTTCTTCTTTTGAATTTAAATAGTTAGCCGCTTCTTTAATTAGCATGCTTTTCATCTTCAAGGCCGCCTTTAATGCGGCATTGCCAGAAACATAGGTTGTGCTTGAAGCATAGGCACCGACATCAAATGGAGTTAAATCGGTATCAGATGAATAAATAATTACTTTATCAACAGAGGTCATTAAAGCCTCGGCAACGATTTGCGTGATGACGGTATCACTTCCCTGGCCGATATCAGTTGCGCCAACAGTAAGGTTATAGAATCCGTCGTCGTTGAGTTTAATCGTAGCAGCAGCCATATCGATATAAGGAATGCCACTTCCTTGCATCGCAATCGCCATGCCAACAGCGCGAACTTTATTTGGACCAACTTTAACAAATGGATATTTATCCTTCCAGCCAATTAATTCCGCACCACGATCGAGGCAATAACGAAGTTTACACGTATCCATATCCATGGCTGTGCCTTCTGTGCCCTCGCCCATGATAGCAAAGATTGGACTTGTCTCGCCTTCTTCCATCATATTTTTACGACGGAGTTCAAGCGGATCAATATTTAATCTTTTGGCGAGAACGTCAATGGCTGATTCGAGAGCAAAGTTGCCTTGAATCGCTCCATATCCGCGATAGGCACCGGCTGAAACGTGGTTAGTGTAAACGACACGCCCACCAAAGCGAACGGCATCAACTTTATTATAAAGTGGCAAGACCTTTGAACCAGTAATCATGAAGACGGTTAAAGCGTGTTCTCCATAAGCTCCGGTATCAGACAAACTATAACAATCAATGGCCTTTAAAGTACCGTCTTTCATCGCGCCTAAACGCATTCTAATTCGCATAGGATGACGGGTGTAGGAAGATTCAAAAACTTCCTGACGTGAGTAAATCATCTTTGATGGCTTTTTCGTTTTTAAAGTAACAAGCGAGACAAAGAATTCACCATGAATAGCCTGTTTGCCACCAAAACCACCGCCCACTCTTGGCTTGATAACGCGAATCTTGCTAATCGGCATATCAAGTGTTTGTGAAATAATCCTTCTAACATGATATGGCGTTTGCGTGGCCGTATAAATGACGAGCCGATTATGATAATCGAGTCTTGCATTAGCGGTGTGAGGCTCTAGCATCGCATGAGCTTGGGCCTGCGTGTAATAAGTTTCGTCAATTACGACATCACATTTAGATAAGGCATCTTCGACATCGCCGACGTGCATGTCATAGGCGGCAGCGACGTTTTTCTTGGGTTCAAAACCGATTGGAAACATCTCGTGAATGCCGTCCTCAGGATGAATGATATTTTTGTTTTCATAGGCAGTCTCGTAATCCAAGACAGGTTCAAGAACTTCGTATTCGACTTCAATAAGTTTTAAGGCTTGATCGGCGATAGATTCATTAATGGCTGCCACGCAAGCGACTTCGTCACCAACGTAACGAACATACTCATCTAAAATAAACTTATCGTGGGGAGATGGTTCGGGATAACCCTGCCCAGCTCTCGTAAAAGATTTGCGAGGTACATCGTGATGGGTTAAAACGACTTCCACACCAGTTAAGTCTTTAGCCTTTGATACATCAATTTTCTTAATCTTAGCAAAAGCATGTGGACTTCTTAAAACCTTGACAATTAAAGAATTGGCCTCAGCAAGATCATCCGTAAAGGCCGGACGACCCATCATGATTCCTTTACCGTCAACTGAAGGCGTTTTTTGATTTACAACTTTTGTTTTCATTTATGAGCCTCCAAATATTTTTTAATCGCTTTAAACTGAGATTGATAACCCGAGCAGCGGCATAAATTGCCAGCGACAAAGTGCTTAATATCCTCATCAGTCGGATTGTTAAGTTCTTTTCTTAGGGCGAGGATGGTAAGAGCAAGACCAGTATTACAAAAACCGCATTGATCAGCGCCTTCGTCCGCAAAGAAATCACTAATCTCATCAACTTCATCTTGTAATGCTTCCACGGTTGTGACATTTCTTCCTTCCACTCTCGCGGACAAAAATGAACAGGACAATATTGGGCGTCCGTCTAATAAGACGGTGCACGCTCCGCAGGCTGCTTCGTCACAAGCTTTTTTGACTGATAAAACGGAATGGCTTCTTAAAGTATCAGCTAGATATTCTCCGGGAGTGATGTCGTAGCTAACATAACGACCATTTAGATTAAAGTTAACTTTCATTATTTGCTAACCTCCTCAAGACCACGTTTGACATAGGCTTTTGCCAAAGCTTTGCGATACTCAGCGCTGGCAGCACCTGTCGAAGCGTAAAGAAGTTCTTCAGAGGCAAGTTCAGCGGCCTTATTTATAAGTTCATTAGAAAGATTCTTGGCATTATTAACTACTTCCATTGATTTAGATGCTAATGAGGCGACAGAAGGACGACTGCCTATCGCTATGCGATACTTGCCATCAATATTAGCGATGGCCACATTAACGACAGCAAAATCAAGAGCGGTTGTTTTGACTTTTTTAAAGAAGGAAGGACCTTGGCTTTTTTTAATGACAATATGTGTCAAAATATCGCTCAAACGTCCTTTAAAGCTTAAAAAATCGTTAAGCGTCATTTCCTTGTGCGGATAAAAGACGAGTTTTGTCTCAAGTGCCAATAAGGGAGTAATAATATCAGAAAAGGGAAATCTACCAGCGACCGAACCACCGATTGTCGCACTATTGCGAAAGGCAACACCCATGATTTGGCTTACCGCTTCAATCAAGATGCCTCCTTGAATATTTTTAAGTAACGGACTCAGTTCAAAATCTCTAAGGCTGACCATAGCTCCAACTTCGACTGTGTCACCAAGATCTTTGATGGTATCAAGTCCAAGAGCGCTTAAATCAACTAAGGTGTTTGCAGAAGAAGTTGACTTCTTAAGCCAAAGACCACCGCCCAACAAAACGTTTTTTGCATCTTGAAGCAAGATTTGGTGAGCTTCTTCAAGGGTCGCGGGTCGTAAGTAGCGATTTGCTTCCATGTTTGTTTCCTTTCTTTATTTATAATTTTTGATAGTCACGAGGGGTATCGATGTCCATCAAAATTTGTGAATCCTCTGTCTTGATTATTTCATAATCGTGTCGATTGCGAAATAGTTTCAGGTTCGAAGTTACTGGCTCATTAAGCAATTCATCTTTAATAGAATGCTTAATAAAGAGTGGGTGACCAGTTCGATTTTGATAGACTGGGACACGCATTTCTTTGCTCCCCAAAAGCAATTTTTGATACGTGTCGCCGCTTACAAAGGGACAATCTCCCGGAAGAATAAAAAAATCGCCCTTCGTTTTACGAACACCGGCTTGAACGGAACTAAACATTCCTTTCGAATAGTCGGAATTATAAACGATGGTGACCTTTGAATATGATTTTAGGGCCTCTTTAACTTCTTCGTGATAGTGCCCAGTCACAACGATAACTTCATCAACAAAGGGGAGCATTCCTTCAACGGCATGGGCAATTAAAAACCTTCCCTTGTGAGTTAATAGCATTTTATTCGTCTCGGCTCGGCTGGAGTAGCCGGCCGCTAGGATAATCCCTTGGGTCATCAAGTTTACTCCTTGTTTTAATACCAGTTATGATGATTCAACAATGTTGTATTCATCAAACTGTGAAATCTATCGAGGTGTTTACAACAACTAAATTATAAATGGTGAGCGCTTTCATTGCAAACGCGTATTTGTGTCACACCCGCCTACCACTCGCTCGATTCCAAATGCGAAACCAAGAAGAGTATCTCATTCCGTTGTTGTCGTTTTTAAGAAGGCGTATAATGTTAATGTTGTGCACATTATTCGTGCAAAAAGGAAATAAATATGAGTAGATATGTCGTCTCACTAGGGGGCAACGCCCTCGGAAACAATGCCGAAGAACAAAAAAGACTATTAATCAATGTAGCCACGCCAATTGTGGCTTTGATTAAAGCTGGACATGAAGTAATTATTGTCCACGGAAATGGGCCACAAGTCGGTATGATTAATCTGGCTTTCGCTGAATCGAAATCGACTCCGGATATGCCTTTTCCAGAATGTGGAGCAATGAGCCAAGGCTACATTGGTTTTCACTTGCAAAACGCGATATTTAACGAACTTGCAAAGCAAAACGTCGATAAGCACGTGGCAACAATTGTCACTCAAGTCGTTGTCGACGCAAATGATCCTCTCTTTTTAAACCCTACGAAACCAGTCGGTGCTTTTTATAGTCAAGAAGAAGCAGAAATCATCGCTTTGGAAAAAGGCTATACGATGAAAGAAGATAGTGGGCGTGGCTATCGCCGCGTTGTCGCTTCTCCCTTACCAATTGATGTCGTAGAAAAGGACATGATACTCAGTTTACTTAAAGACAAACATGTTGTTATTTGTGCCGGCGGCGGAGGTATTCCCGTCATTAGAAAAGGACAGCATTTGGAAGGAATCGCCGCTGTCATCGATAAAGACTATGCCAGTGCGAAAGTTGCCGCTCTTGTCGATGCCGATTATTTAGTCATTTTAACTGCTGTTGATAATGCCTATATTAACTATAAAAAACCAGGCGAAAAAAGACTTGAAAAAGTCACAATGAGTGAAATTGAAAAATACGCTGAAGAGGGTTTCTTTGCCAAAGGAAGTATGTATCCAAAAGTTCAAGCGTGTTTAATGTTATTAAAAGCTAAAAAAGGTAAAACAGCTATTATCACGTCTCTTGAAAAAGCACAGGAAGCCTTTGTTGAAAAGGTCGGTACAATCATTAAATCTTAGTCTTTTTACATAATAAAAACACCGTTATTGCGTTAATTTTGCAGCAATTCCGGTGTTTTTTTGTTTAATTAGTGAATAACGCGAAGACGAATAACTCCGGCAATTTCGGCAAGGGATTCGCCAAGACAAACACCATTCGCGCAGTTTCCGCTCGTCTTAACAAAATCGACGAGAGTGACACCATAATTGCCTTTGGTTTTACTGGCGATTTGTTTAACGACACCACGAGTCTCAACGACTTTAATAATTTGTCCTGAGATACCTTCGTTTGCATCATGAAGAATGACGATACGATGAGCATCTGTTTTTGCACCTAATTCGATATTGGGATAATTAACGGAGTTGACGATATTGCCGTTATTAATAAAATCGACAATTTGTCTTACGGCCATCGTCGCACAGTTATCCTCGGCTTCTTCGGTTGAAGCACCGAGATGAGGGATGGCAACGACACCTTCCATGTTCGCTGTGGCGTGGTTTGGAAAATCAGTGACATATTTACGGACTTTTCCGGCGATTAGGGCTTCTTTTATATTTTCATCATTAACAATAGCGTCGCGTGCTAGATTGACGATGATAACTCCTTCTTTCATCTTGGCAATTGTTTCGCGATTGATCATGCCTTTGGTGGCAGGAAGAAGCGGAACGTTAAGACTGATATAATCGCTTGCAACATATAGCTCATCTGCGCTAGCAACGATATTTATATCGTTTGGTAGCAAATCGCGATTCTTTTCAATTGTCGCCTGTGAAGGTTCGTAGGCTACGACCTTCATACCCATACCATGAGCGGCTTGAGCGACTAAAGAACCAACTGCCCCAAGACCAAAAATGCCAAGTGTTTTGCCAAGGATTTCTGTTCCGGCGAAAGCTGCTTTAGCCTTTTCCATACTCTTGTTGATTTCGACATCTTCTTTGTTGGCTTCGACCCATTTCATACCGCCATGAATATCACGAGCGGCCATGAGCATACCAGCAATGGTTAATTCTTTAACGGCATTGGCGTTGGCGCCTGGTGTATTAAAGACAACAACGCCTTCTTTTGCGTAATCATCAAGAGGAATATTGTTGACGCCGGCACCAGCTCTGGCGACTGCCAAAACGCTTTCCGGTAATTTCATTTCGTGCATAACAGCACTGCGAACTAAAATGGCATCGGCTTCATTTACGTCAGCAGTCACTTCATAATCAGCGGGAAGCGTTTTTAAACCTACTGGCGAAATTTTATTTAGACATAGTATCTTTCTCATTGTTCCTCCTATTTGCTGTGAGCGGCTTCGAATTCGCGCATATAAGCAACTAAAGCTTCCACACCAGCAACTGGCATAGCATTATAAATCGAGGCTCTCATTCCGCCGACTGAACGGTGTCCTTTAAGGTTGGCAAAACCAGCCGTTTTTGCGCCTTCTAAGAAGGCATTATTAAGTTCATCGTTTCCCGTTGTAAAGCAGACGTTCATTAATGAACGAGAGTTCTTATCAACTGTGCCTTTGAAAATCTTGCTGTTATCTAAATAATCATAAATAAGAGCGGCTTTCTTCTCGTTTCTTTCTTTCATAGCTTCAAGACCGCCATGTTTTAAAATCCATTTGAAGACGAGACCACAGATATAAATGCCATAAGTAGGTGGCGTGTTATACATCGAGCCATTATCAGCTAACACTTTATATTTCAAAAGAGTTGGCGTGCCGGGAAGTGGTTCATTTTCTAATAAATCTTCGCGGACAATGACGATGACAACTCCAGCAGGTCCGACGTTTTTCTGCGCTCCGGCATAGATTAATCCAAACTTGGTAACATCCATTGGTTCTGATAGGAACGAGGAAGAGGCGTCGTTAATTAAAATCTTGCCTGGAAACTCAGGATACTTTTTGTATTTGGTTCCAAAGATTGTGTTATTATCACACATGCAGACAAAGTCTGACTCTGGCGTAGCTTTTACATTATCAAGATTAGGAATGTAAGAAAAATTCTTATCTTCTGAAGAAGCAATAACATTCACTTTACCAAAGATTTCCGCTTCTTTCTTTGCGGCTTTTGACCAGTGACCAGTCATAATAAAGTCATAAATTCTGTTTTTGGAAAGATTCATCGGGACCATGGCGAACTGAACAGTGCCGCCACCTTGAACAAATAAAACTTTGTAGTTATTCGGAATGTTTAAGACTTTGCGAAGATCGGCTTCAGCCTCATCGATAATCGCTTGGTAGTTTTTGGAGCGATGTGACATCTCCATAACCGACATACCCGATCCTTTGTAATCGAGCATTTCATCAGCAGCTTGTTGTAGTACCTCCTCGGGCAGGACAGCTGGTCCGGCAGAAAAGTTGTAGATACGTTTCATTTTTTTCTCCTTCCGTTATCTATTTTATTCTCTTGCATTCGAGATAGTAACGCTTCTCTACGGCGTGCCCCATCGAAAAAGTCTTGCGGGGCAAAACATCGCCACTAGCGATGTAATCAAATAAATCACCTTTGGTGAGCGAAGGCATCGCAATGGCGATTGAGCCTGGATGTTTATCGGCTACCTCATGGGTGTGATTTAGGTCGTGAATATAATCGACGGTAACGCCGGGATTATTTCTTAAATACTGATCAATATAGTCTTGAATTAGTCGATAGGCCATTGGAGCGTTGCTCGGAATTAGTAATGGCACTTCGCCATCTTCTTTACTATAAATGTGTGTGTTATATGATCCTTGAACGGCTTTGCGAAGGCCGGAAACAAAGTCATTTTTAACATTAAAAACAACGCGGTGAATTGGTTCAAACTCGAGTCCTTTGTCATATAAATTAATGGCTTCAACCAACGCAAAACGAGCTGGATGAACTTTTCGTTCTTCGGGCGTCAAATCGCCTTTAATGCGATCCCAATGTGCTTTCGCGGTCGCCAAAGAATGATTTCCATCACCGACAACGAACATCAACCCATTGCCATTTTCTTCGGTGAGGCGTGTAAAGGCATCAATGATTGGCTGCGTATCTTTGATTTGATAGCCACGCAAATGACCACCATTTTGATTCAATTCAAAATCATAGACAAGCGGCAATTCTTTACGCTTCTCATATAACCCTTCGACAATTTGCTTTTTATGATCATCAAATAGGAATTGAACGTGTGTTAATTCGACTGGCGCGTTCTCGCGAATTTTAAGCCGAGGAGGAATTCGCTCGACAATCGTCGCTTCTGTCGCCCGTATTAAAGCTTTCGTTCCTTTTTGATAAGAATACGCCTCAAGATCAACGGAAATAACAAGGCCTAGCCTTCTCTTAGTGTGCGGTGTTTCCCGTTCGACTAAGATGAAACAATCTCCAACATCTTTCAGAACTTCTTCTTTTAAATAAGTTTCGATGTGGCGATTAATGCCGTCTATATATTCTTTTTCATTAACAATAGTTAAATAAGCTTCGGGAAAAATCATGTGATAAGTCGATGGCTTCTCACCAATTTTTGTCTTTAGATCATCCCAGTACTCACGTTGGCTCGTAAATTGATCACAAGCAATAACGGCGAAGGAATTCATATCAATTCCATCTTTGGGAAGCAAAATGCGCGGCGGACGAATCGGATTAACAATTTTCATTATTAAATGACACCTTCTTGGAGCATTGCATCATAGACTTTAATAAATCCGGCAATATTGGCACCTAATGCCAAGTTAGTCGGTTTTCCATACTTGGTGGCCGTTTCATGACATTTACGGAAAATATCTTTCATGATTTGTTCAAGTTTTTGATCAACTTCTTGATATGTCCAGGAAAGGTGCATGGCGTTTTGGCTCATCTCCAAGCCGGAAACAGCGACACCGCCTGCGTTACTGGCTTTGCCAGGAGCAAACAAGATGCCGTTTTCATTGCAATAGCGAATTGCTTCGACTGTCGTTGGCATATTCGCGCCTTCAACAAGCATATAACAACCACCAGCTTTTAGTTTCTTGGCATCTTCAATGTCAATTTCGTTTTGTGTCGCACATGGAAGAGCGATGTCACAAGGCATACCCCACATTTCTTTGGGGTTATTGACGAATTTGGCGTTGGGATAATGTTTAAGATATTCAAGAGAATATTCTCCCTTTTCTTCCGAGAGACGATCAACGAGTGGTATGTCTAAACCTTTTGGATCATAAACAAAACCGTTGATATCAGACATAGCTACTACTTTCGCACCTAAGGCTGCCGCTTTAACGGCCGCATGTTTCCCGACTTTTCCTGATCCGGAAATAATGACGCGCTTATCTTTTAAAGAGTCATTGCGGAATACTTTGAGCATTTCAGCAACAAAGTACAAAAGACCATAACCGGTCGCTTCTTTGCGACCTAACGATCCGCCATAAGAAATGCCTTTGCCAGTAAAGGTACCGACAAAATCATTTGATAGTTTTTTATACATGCCATACATATAGCCAATTTCACGAGCTCCGACGCCAAAATCACCAGCAGGGACGTCAGTGTCAGGGCCAATGTGACGGAATAATTCGGAAACATAGGCTTGGCAGAAACGCATAATCTCTTCATCAGAGCGTCCGCGTGGACTGAAGTCAGCTCCACCTTTTCCGCCTCCTAAAGGAAGGCCAGTTAAACTGTTTTTAAATGTTTGTTCAAAGGCTAAAAATTTTAAGATTGATAAATTAACGGAGGCATCAAAACGAATTCCGCCTTTATATGGACCAATCGCTGAGTTGAATTGAACGCGCCAGCCTTTATTGACTTGAACTTTGCCCTTGTCATCAACCCACGCGACACGGAAAGATATGACTCTTTCAGGAATAAGGATTCTTTCTAAGATAGCGTATTTTTCAATTTTAGGCTCTTGATCGACTAAATAGTCCATAGAATCAAAAAATTCCTCGACCGCTGAGATAAACTCCGGCTCGAAGGAATACTTTTTCTTAACGTCTTCGAATAATCTGTTTAAGTAACTGCTTTGGTACACTTTTTTTCCTCCTCACGCATGGTCGATGGGAGGACTTATCGCGCCTTCCAAGACGCATGAATAATCGTGTATGTCGTACTGGTAATTATAAATTACCTCATAATATATTATACTGAAAGCGCTTACTTTACAAGGTGCAAAACGATGAAGCCCGATTCATTATAAAAGAATCGAGCATCTCACCGTTCACAATTAGGAATGATAGTTATTTATTGTTTAGACTTCTTCGCGTTTGTTGCCCATGAAGAAAACAGCAACTGTTCCTGGACCAGAATGAGAACCAATAACGGGACCAATATAACTATAGATTAAATCCTTTACTTTCATTTTGGCGTGAATAAGACCGCCGACTTCTTTAGCCTCATCTAAACAATCACCATGAGCAATAAAGATAGTTTGCTCCTCAGGATTAACAATTTGTTTTGCCATGATTTCAATCATTTCGGTTAATGACTTTTTGCGACCGACTGTTTTATGAAGAACAGATAGCTTGCCATCATATGTCACATGCAAAATTGGTTTAACACCGAGAAGAGTTCCAAAAAAGGCAGCAGTACCGCTTAAGCGACCGCCTCTTTTTAAAGTACCTAGTTCTTCGACAGTAAAAAGGTGACGAAGATTATATTTATTAGCTTCGAGCCATGCGGCAA
The DNA here is from genome assembly GCA_023457325.1 of Bacillota bacterium. Taxonomy (GTDB): domain Bacteria; phylum Bacillota_I; class Bacilli_A; order RFN20; family CAG-826; genus UBA1424. Next base: position 29,299 of record JAEWLX010000045.1, read on the forward strand.
CTTCATCAATTGATTTGCCTTCTTCTTTTAAAAGAGCGGCTCTCCAGACGAGATAGCCTTCACCTAGTGAGGCGCTCAACGTATCAACCGCAACAATTTTACGATCTGGATAATCATCTTTTAACATATCAATAGCCATCGTTGCCGATTGATATGTTCCGCTTAATGCGGAAGAAAGGGCGACATAAAGGATATCTTGCCCCTTTTCGAGTAGTCCGGTAAAAAATTGAACAAACTCACCGACGTTAACTAATGATGTACGCGAAACTTTCTTATTGCGTAGCTGATTGTAAAAATCGTTTAGACTTAATTCTCTTTCATCAAGATGATGAGTATAGGATTTTCCTTCTATTTCAAGCACCATTGGAATAATGGCGATGTCATGTTTTTTTACGATTTCGGCCGAGAGGTCGGAACAAGCGTCAGTTGCTAGTATAAACTGTTTCATTTTTTCTCCTTTGTAACCTTTGAGGTTTTGATTATCTTATTATATAGTTAAAAACTTGTCATCTCTTTTAATCAGAAACATGAAAAAAGAGAAGATAAGCGTTCTTTCAAATAAAATGTATTTTATTACCTACGAATTTGTTTCAATCCACTTAAGAAAGGCGTTCGCAAATTGGCTCAAAAACTTGAGCGTATCAACGTTTGCAATTATCCCTTTATCATCCAGTAACGTGTGTACGCTTCCAATATAGGCTTCTGGTTGTTGCATCGTCGCTACATTTAAAAAGGTCAAAACTTGACGGAGATGATGATTGGCTCCGAATCCCCCGATTGCTCCTGGAGAAACGCTGACAATCGCTCCTGGTTTACCGTTCCAAACACTATAACCATATGGACGCGAACCAACATCAAGAGCGTTTTTTAAAACACCGGGCATTGAGCGGTTATACTCTGGGGTGACAAATAAAAAGGCATCATATTTTTTTAATTCACTGCGAAAGGCGAGCCACGATTCCGGTTCTCTTTTTTCTGCTTCCAGATCCTGGTTGTACATATCGATTTGGCTAATATCAATCAGATCAAGATTTAAGTTTTTTGGACTCACATCTTTGATGGCTAAGGCTATTTTTTTCGAAAATGATTCTTTTCTTAAACTGCCGACTATGACGGCAACGTTAATATTGTTCACGGTTATTTCCTCCTAATGACAATTGATACATTAAGTATACATTAAGATGAATTGGTAATCATTTAAGGTGCTTTGATGAACTATAATAAGCATTTTTCCCATTTTAAAACTCATGTACATGAAGCCCTTTCGAGTATTACAATAAAATCAACATAACTATTTGCAGGGGCTAGCCATGAATAATTTGAACCACCTTCGCCACAAACATCCACGTCTCTTTTTTCTTTTGCTACTAATAACCTTCAATTTGCTATTAATGATAATTTCAACATTAATTGTCTATTTTGGAATTGGCGGTTACGCGAATATTTGGGAAGCTTTCTCGCAAACAGCCATTACTTGGTTCCTCGATCCAGGATTTTATAATCAAGACGGCAATAATGCCTTGAAAATTATTTCGATGATAACCGTCTTAACGGCTATGATCAGCGTGAATGGCGGGATTATCGCTTTTCTATCAGCTTTGCTGATGGACTTTTTAGAAACGATTCGAAGTGGTGCGGGCAATCTGCGTGTGAATAACCATGTTTTAATATTAAACTGGAGTAGTGAAGTCGGCGAAATTCTCGTCAGTTATTATTATGATGTCCGACCAACGACTGTCGTAATTCTAAGTGAAAAACCCCGTTCTGAAGTTGAAAGAGCGATTAAAGAAAGTTTTTTTAGTAACGGTATCCGCCGCCCTGGAAGAAAACTTCGTTACTTTGTTCTTCAAGGCGACCCTCTTTCCAGCGCCGATTTAGACTGGGCGCGTGCCTACAAGGCCAGCAGTATTATCGTTCTTAACGCTAATAAGTTTAATAATCCAAGCGATAACGATATTGATGTTTTAAAAATATTAATGCTTTTAACACCCACCAAAGAGCAAACCGTTGTGGCCGAGGTATGCGATTCGAAAACTGATGAATTGATCAAATCTGGCTTTACCTTAAACGGCGAAAGTGAAAGCAATATTGTCTTTATCAATCAAACAGCGATTATGGGCTTTATTATTGCCCAAACGATGGTCTCTCCTTATCTAAGCGACATCTACGCCGAATTACTCGGGTTTGGTGGTGCAGATTTTTATACCAAAAGGTACACCGAAAGTATTTCGTCATATCTAGATATTTATTCCCATTCTTTACCAGTTTTTACTAAAAAGATTAATGGTAATAGCCATCTTCTTATCATGGCTGATAATAAAAAAGATCTCGATAAATTAAGAGAAAAAGAATATGTTTTGCCATCTTTAATAAAATTAAATTTTGTCAATCGGCAGACACCGATTACGCATCGCGATGTATTAATTGTGGGTGACAATGAAAAAAGCGCCTTTATCATCGATAGCCTTAAAAAATACACTCTCGACAGTGGCAATCAAATCCATGTTGAGCAAAAGGATGACATTAGCGAAAAGCTTATAAAAGAAATCGCATCAGGACAATATAGTAAAGTTATTTTGCTTTCCTCAACGAACCATAATCTTGATGGTGATCCCGACTCCAAAGCAATAACAAGCCTTTTAAAAATTTCAAAAGCTGCAAAGGACAGTCAAACATCCTTAATTATTGAACTCGTCAATCCCCGTAATGCCCAGATTACAACTCGTTATGGAATTAAGTATTCGATTTTGACAAATCGCTACATCAGCCGCATCATTTCGCAAACGAGTAAAAATCCAGTCTTCTATCCCTTTATTGAAGATCTCTTCACCTATGATGAAGAATCATCAAGTGAAGAATCGTACGAGATCTACATTCATGAGGCTTCCGAACTCATTTCTTTTGAAGAGAAGAAACAATATGTTTTTGAAACGCCTTCACACCTTGTTCGTTCTTTCTATGAGCAAAACGAAGATGACCCTTACATTGTCATCGGAATTGTAAACGAGGAAAAGAGCAACCCGAATCTTTATAACATTAAACTCTTCAGCGATAACTTAGACTCTAAAGTCTACCTAATAGTCGAACCAGAAACAAAACTAATCGTTGTCGCTAAATAAATAACTAATCTTTTTTATCTTCTAATGAGGTATCTTTTTTCGCTTCTTCTTGATGAGCGCTTTTATTAGTGTCTAATGATTTGCGGAAAACGACATATCTTTGATAAAGGAACTCAAGAACAAAATTCATGACCATGTTCATGGCTAAAACCAGATATTCGTTCCACCCGTTCAAATCACATAAATACCATTCAAGCAAAGTGGATAAAGGGGCAAAGACGGCATAAAAGGCAAAGACAAGCAACATGGCAATTGGAACATTTGCTGCTGATTTAAAAGTGAAGCGCCGATTAAAGGTGAAGTTCCAGATTACTGACAAAATCAAAGCAATTAAGTATGAAAGCCAGTAACCAACATCTCCGCCATTTTTGAAGATTACTTCGTTCAGTAATGTAAACGAAAGAATTTGAACAATTCCAGCCGAAACAGAGAAAAGGAAAAACTTCAAAGCACGAATTAGATCTTTTTTGCGTTCTGTGGTCATATTTTACCTCACATTTCCTTAAGCATTAAGCATCTTAAATAGTTTCTTACTAGCGTAATACAATTTCTTAAAGACTATATAATTTTTATCGTAAACTATCTTATTTTCTGAATGCGGATGATAAGTATTAATAACAGGTATGTAGTCCTTTATTTTCTTAAAATCGCTGATGATTCCCAAACCCACTCCAATGACAGCGGCCGCTCCAACCGCCCCGACATTCTGTGGGTTTGCGACGACTTCGATTGTTCGTCCGGTAATATCGGCTAGCATCTGATTCGTAACTTCCGATAAAGCTCCACCGCCGACAAAACGAATCGGATTTGAAGTCTTAATTTTCTTATCCTGACATTCAAGCATCCACCGCAAATGAAAGCAAATTCCCTCTAAAACTGCCCTAATTAGTTCTGTTTTGCCAGTTTCGAGACGAATATTGAAAAACATTCCGGCAGCATTGGGATCTTCAAATGGACAACGATTACCGTGAAGCCAAGGTGTGAAAATTACACCACCCGAACCAGGCGCGGCTTTTTGCACAGTCTTTGTTAAATAATCGTAAAGACTTGTGTAGATAGCTTCTTTATCGCAAGTTACATCTTTCTTTTCTAAGTAGATGCCAATTTCATCAAGCGCTAAATGGTCCTTGACCCATTCAAGACACTTACCGGCTGTTTCCATTTCCGCGAAGTAATTAAAGCGGTTTGCTTCAACAGCGACGACCGAGGCAATCATTGATTCGATATCAACGACTTGCTTATCAAGAATGGTTGATACCCAACCCGATGTTCCTGAATAGATATGCGTCTCACCAACATTAACGGAGCCCGCACCAATACCAATTAGGGTCGCGTCTCCACCGCCTCCAAATACATTAATACCTGGCGTAAGTCCTAAATCAAAAGCAGCCTCTTTAGTTAAGACTCCGACTATGTCGGTGGCTTTGATAATCTCGGGGAGGTGTTTCATATTAACGCCAAATGTTTTGCATAGTGACTTACTCCATCCTTCTTTGCCAGGTCGTGTGTCGTAAAGAAAAGTTGAGTAGGCCGAATCGGGCGTCATAATAAAACGCCCTGTACAACGAGATATGAGATATTCCTTAACATCGAGCCATTTATAAACGTTTTTAAATACTTCTGGTTCGTTCTTTTCAACCCATTTGTATTTCCAAAGCGGGTCTTTGACACTCAGTGAGGCCGCTTTAGTAATCGATAGGCTTTTAAGCAATTTAAAAACATTTGCCCCGTCAATTTCAATTCCTCCGCCCATACCAGCTTTGAGTTCTTGCTTGGATCGTTGATCCATGTAACTCATCGCTGGGCGTAAGGCCTTGCCTTTTTCATCGACAAGAACAAGCCCTTGCATCTGCGAGCAAAAAGAAAGACCAGCAATATCGCTTGGTTTAACTTCACACTTTTTAAAAAGCTCACATGTCGTGTCAGCCATGGCTTTCCACCACTCATCGACATCTTGCTCTGCGCCTCCATTGTCGAGTAAATAGAGACCGTAGCCCTTATGGGCACTGGTGATAAGGGTAATTGTCTGGTCGATTTTGAATAGACAAGTTTTTACGCCTGTTGTCCCGATGTCATAAGCTATGACGTGTTTCATTTTTTACCTCGCTATCATGTTTTATGCTTAATTTGCGATTGTTCGAAAGTGAAGGCTGATTCTAAGAATTTTAAAAACTGCTGAACGACACGTTCGTCATCTTCAAGAACATCGTTTCCGCAGTAGACTTTAAAACGTTCCATGTAATAGTCGCAGCTATATGAAAACTGCATCATCATTAAGAGGCTATCGAAAAAGAACGCGAATAATTTAGTATCAATGTCAGCACGGATATCTCCATCTCTAATCGCATTGGCAATAAAGTCGGCATATACTTTAGCGGTCACGCCTTCAATTCGCTTAGCGAGTTCCGGTGCGAAGCGCTTATTGCTTCCAACTGTGATTGAGTTATACATTTTGATGTAATTAGTATGTTTGCGAGAATAAAACTGAACAGCGCGAATAATTTTTTCAGCGCGCTTCATCAACTTGTCCTGGCCACTTAAAAAATCATTGACCACTTCTTCAAGAACGGCAAGGCTTTTGTCAAGACAAGCCAGGAAGAAAACTTCTTTGTCTTTATAATATTTATAAAGAACACCAACACTTATGCCGGCTTTCTTGGCGATTACATTAATATTCGCGCGGTCTAAACCCAAGTCGGCAAATTCGTTAATTCCTACCTCTAAAATGTCATCGATTTTTTCTTTAGTTAGTTTTTTAAGCATTGCTACTTCCCTCTTTTTTTAATTTAGAATACTTTCGGGAATACACAAGTCTTTGTATCCAACTATCAAATTTGCCTAATGGCTTACCGCCCTTAGTCATTGCAACTAGCATTTCACTTAGGCATTCTTTTCGTAAAATCATACCGACAGCTTCAACATCATCTTCATCAAGACCGATACAAAGCGCTCCTTGCCCGTGAATCATAACCGCGTTGCGTCCCCTTATTTTTTTAACAAATCGGTGAGGCTTTGCGTTACGAATGTTAACGCCAATTATTTGGGCGACATCATCGATATAAGGATATAACGTTTTTCCGCTTCTACTTACGGCCACTACTTCGTGATCTTGATTATGAACAATGCAGTTTGCGCCATTAGATAAATACAATTGCTGGTGTATTCTGGCGGCATCGCTTAGAGTTTCGTTTTTATCAATTAAGGAATATTCTTTTTCCTCGCCACTTATAGTTAGAGTGAAGGTAGTTCCTTTTTTGATGCTTTTGCCAAGATTAAGCGTCCCGCCACCATTAGTTATAGCAAACCTTTCGGTGTACTTTTTCTCAAGTTCTTCAAGAGAAGATGTATTTGTTAAGCGAAGTATTTCTTTTTCAGCTACTTTTTCTAAGGCAAACGAACGATCAAACGCTTCTTCCATCGTTGTGCCAAGGCATATCGCACCATGGGATTTAAGTAAGAAGGCTGAACTATTAGGATTCTTTTCAATTGCTAACGCCGCGTTCTTAGCTAGTGTTTTGGTCGAGGAGATGCCATAAGCGGCGTTAGGAACGATTTTTCCAAGTAAGACGCTTAGATTATCATCGATTGCTATTTCCCTTCCTAAAACGCTTAATACGGAGGCCATTAACTGATGGGTATGAATGACAAAATTAACGTCTTTTCTTAGTTTATAAACTGCGGCATGAATGCCTTTTTCACTTGAAGGCTTAATGTCGCCTTCATATGAACAGTCTTCAATATTTAATAAGACGATGTCTTCCGGTTTCAATGAATCATAGGCTCGCCCTTTGGGCGTAACAACAAATTGCGTATCGGAAACACGAGCCGATATATTTCCCCATGTCCGCGCGACAAGACCTGATGAAACAAGTTTTAGTCCAGCTTCAATAACTAGTTTTTTTGCTTCTTGGACTTGATAGGCCATCTTGATTATTCTCCGAGTTTTCCGCACTTGGCGAAGACACGTTCAAAGCGCGCTAATACATCATCGATCATCTCTTCGGTATAAGCAGCGCTCGTATATAGTCTCGTTCCTGCTAAGGTTACGATTCCTTCAGCCATGTAGGCAGCGCCCATATGTTCCATCTCTCTTTGACGAATACTAGTTTCTTTTAAAATGTGTGGTATCGTCCAAGGTTTTTTCCAATTGATAACAAAATGCATTGTTCCCGCATTATCAAGATGTACAATTGAACCCTGATTAAAAACAACAAACGGCAAATTATATTTTTTAACTAATTCTTGTAAACCTTTAGTTAGTCGATCACCCATTCTTCCTGCCGCTTCGCAGGCATTGCGTTTTTGTATTTCACAAAGGGCATAATAGCCCGCCACACACGATATTGGTGTCGCCGCTAAAGTGCCACCACACAATGCTTTGGGAAGTTTTTTTCCAGACGAATCAAGCCCCGCGCCAAGATAGGCCATTACCTCAGCGTGACCACCAACTCCACCAGCGCCAGGATAGCCACCGGCCACAACCTTGCCAAAAATAGTTAAATCTGGGTCAACACCAAAAAAGCCTTGCGCACCGCTTTGCCCAATTCTAAATCCAGTAACGACTTCGTCGAAAATTAGTAAGGCGCCATATTTTTTCGCTAGACGCTCTGTTCCTTTGATAAATTCTTTAGATAGGGGCCGAGTTCCACTTTCTGGTCCAACTGGTTCAATAAAGATGGCGGCTGTGCCTCCTCTTAAGCGATTAAAACGTAATTTGCGTTCTAAATCCTTTAAGTCATTGGGAAAGAATTCTTGAGTGTGTTTGAAGACATAATTAGGAATTCCTTTTGACATGATGCCTTTTGTCCCAGGCACACGAAGTCCATAGGCGAGTTGATCAGACCAACCGTGATAGGCTCCACCCATCTTTAAAATATTTTTGTGTTTAGTCTTGAGCCTCGCGATGCGGACAGCGACCATACAAGCTTCGGTGCCCGAGCCAAGCATTCTAAAACGCTCTACCGAGGGAAACATCTCAGATATTTTCTTAGCTAATTTATATTCATATTCATGAAAAAGACCAGTTGAAGGCCCACACGTATTTAAAAGCTCAATTACTTTATCTCTAACGACAGGATCATTACTACCGATGATGGTTGGACCACCAGCTTGCAGTAAGTCGTAATACCAGTTGCCATCGATATCATATAGTTTTGTGCCTTCGGCTTTGGTAATAACAATGGGAAAAGGATAATTGAAGGCTAGGTTATGTTGAACACCCCCGGGAATAATTTCCTTGGCTTTGCCAATCATCTCTTTTGATTTTAAACACTTCTTATTAAAGTAGTTATCGACATAATCATTAAGGAAATTTTTCTTAATCGAATAGACGGGTTTTTTGATTAATTCATCTAATTGTTTGGTGACAAAAGAAGCATCTAAATACTCATCGATGCCAAAACCGTTATAGGCCATGTTTATCTCCTTGTTATCTCGTGAGTGGTTGCTCACACTTTACAATTTTAAATTACCACCCGACAAAAATAGTGTCAAGAATATAAAAACAACTCGAAATCGGTCCGAGCTGTTATGTAGTGATGATAAGTTTACTTATTAAGTTTTGCTTTTAATTCTTCGTAAGCAGCGACAAAAGCAGCAATGCCTTTATCGGTTAATGGATGCTGAATAGCCTGCTTAAAAACAGCATAAGGAATGGTGGCAATATGAGCACCCGCTAATGCGGAATCTTGTAAATGCATCGGGTGACGAATACTTGCACTAATTATTTCCGTTTTGAAATCATAAATATCAAAGACATCGCGAATTTGTCTAATTAGTTCTATACCGTCTTGTCCAACATCATCAAGCCTTCCAACAAACGGGCTAACATATGTCGCTCCGGCTGTTGCAGCCATAAGAGCTTGCGATACATTAAAGATTAATGTGACGTTTGTCTTAATCCCGAGTTTTGATAAGGATTTGACGGCTTTTAAACCTTCGGCTGTCATTGGTATTTTAACAATCATGTTGGGATGAATTTTAGCAATGGCTTTGCCTTCTTTAATCATTCCTTCGGCATCCAAAGCATTAACCTCGCCACTAATTGGGCCATCGACAATTTCTGTTATCTCTTTGATGACGTCTTCAAAACGGCGTCCTTCTTTAGCGATTAATGATGGGTTGGTGGTTACACCACTTACAATGCCCCAAGAGGCAATTTCGCGGATGTGTTCAACATTCGCGGTGTCGATGAAAAGTTTCATGCAATTCTCCTTTTAAAGCCTTTCTTCATTATAGATTAAAGAATCGTGACCGTCCCATCTTCTTTAACTTCGAGGATATCTCCGCTTTTAACAGTTTCTAAAAAATCTTTGCCAAGCATATCAATCGCGATTATTTTGCTATCTTCCCATATACGTGCAAGAACAATGCCGCTTGCCGCCAAACTATCGATGTGTTCGCTAAAAAGGAAGCATGCTGGGTTTATACCCATTGAACAAACGGTTTGTATGACTAGTCCGCCCGTCGTTGAGCCAATCGTTATTGGTAAACACAAAGCTTTACCAGTAATATTTTTCTCATAAATATCAGGATTATTTTGATCAGAAACGAGAACTTCCTTGGCGTTTTTTAAAGCACTTTTTTGAAAAGTTGCGAGGGTATTAACACCTTGTCGAGATACGACAGCTTCGCCCTTAAAATAACCAGGAGCGATTACTCTTCCTTTAAATTCTTTCATAACTAGTTAACCGCCTTTCCAACTAAATAATTTAGAATCTCCAAATCTTTGTAATAACGGGCAATTGAATAGGTTCTTAGTTTATTTGAGCTTGTCATGATTCTTCTTACTTTAGTAAGAGGATTATTTGTATACATCAAAGGACAAATAGAAGACACCTTAACGCCGGTG
>JAEWLX010000046.1 GCA_023457325.1 Bacillota bacterium
TCGCAAAACAAAACTTCACTCGTCGGACGAATTATTAATGGGTCATCTATTTTGCTTTTGCCACCAACTGTGGCGATTAATGTCTCCGGAGCGAAACCTTCGACGTGTTCCTTTTCCTTATTAAATAGCGATTCAGGAATAACTAAAGGCATATAAACATTTTGAACGCCAATTCCTTTGAAACGATGGTCGAGATACTTTTGTATTTCTTCCCAGATTGCATATCCGTATGGTCGATAAATAATGAAACCCTTGACCGATGAGTAGTCCATCAGTTCGGCTTTGCGACATACATCGGTATACCACTTTGCAAAATCGACATCGCGACTTGTAATCGCTTCGTTTTTATTTGTTTCCATGTTGTTGTTCTCCTTATGAAGCCATGGCTTTAATCTTATTGAGATTTTTTTGCGAAATCGGCAAAATCATCTCATCGCTTGCCGATAACGTATCACTGGCCACAAACCGAATACCTGATTTAACAATAAGTTCAATCGCATTCCAGTTTTGTAAGTCGGTCGCGATAATCGGTTTGTTGTATTTTAGCAATTTTTCAACTAGTGAGCGCATTTGTAAGCGCCTTCTACTATTCGTATTTATATCATGCGTCATCGTTTCATCAAGAATAAAGAAATCAAACATATCGTAGACGGTTGAATTTAGAAGAAGGTCTTTATCCGCCAACTTCAAGGCGATTTCATATCCTTTAACTTTATAAGTTCTTAGTTCACTGATCATGACTTCATCGTCGTCAGTTTGAATGTTCATATCTTTTTCCGAGAAAACAAGAACAAGATGGGTTTCTTTAATGCGATTAATATGACCGAAGGTTTTGAGAATATATGGTTTTTCTTGCCATAAAACATCAAAGAAAAGACGCAGATATTCACCGGTCTTTTCATTAATGAAGTGGGAGATGACATTGCGGGAAATCGTACCAAATAATTCTTTGTCATCTTCAGTCCGCGTCGCATATTCTTTCAATTCGCTAATCGAATCAAAAAAGGTGTCAAAGGGATGAACGAATGACTGATAACCTAAAATCTTCATCTTGTCAGCATCTAAGATTGGGCGAAAAAGAAATTTTAATTTCTTATTGCGAATAATGTTTTCGACTTCGGTTCGATTGGACTGATCAATGGCGTCATCGCCTCTCATGCCTTGTTCGTACCATGTAATCAACTCATTATCTTCTTGGCCATAAGAAGCCACGACTAGTGACTGACGAAGAAGTTTTTCGGCTTCGTTAGGGAAAAATTTATGTTCGACGATACCAACGGCAATACCGACTTGTTCAATCAAACTGTTTAAACTTAAAAAACGATTAATATCATTAATAATTGAATGAACAAAAAGCATAATACTTGAGTGCGAAGTTAATCGTGTATCAAAGACAACAATTTCATGTTGCGAAGGCTCGATAAAATAACGGTTTTGCGTTATATAGGGAGATAGGATTTCTTTTACTTGCGAAAAAATCAAACGATCAAAGGATCCGTTTTTGTTTTGCGAAGTTGAACGGCGATAATAAAAATTTAAAGCGACAGAGACACCGCGAAATGGTGAATTATCAAGAAGAATCCGTGATATTTCTTCAATTGAACTTGCGCTGACAATCTTGCCTTCGCTAGCTTTAGGGGGCAAATATCTTAATAGATAACTTTCAAGATGAATTATTTGTTTTTCCTTGTCGACTTCTTGAACTTGTAACATCGAAAAGTAAGCTCGTTTGTTTTTACTCATGATAACATCGATTTCAAAATAGTCGGGTGTCGACTTACTCGAATCAATTAAAGAACCAATCCATTCAATTAGTTTTTCACGTTCAAAATTGGGAAACTGATTGTAAAAATCAGTAACCGAGATCGTTCTTTGTTCGCGAATATTGGAGCGATTAAAAAAACGAACTGTATTGTTTTTTATATCTATGATATAAACACGAACTGTATTCGCTTGGTCTTTGATGTCTTTCCGATACTTTTTATCACTGTAACGACTAATAAAAAAAGAAATTATGATAATAAGCAAAGCCAAAAGAAGGGCGCCAAAAACTATAAGAAGAATAAGACTGGGAATATCCGTAAAATCAAAAATAGGCATTAATTTACCTCGCATACCATTATACACGAATATAGGCATGATACAATGTGAGTTAGTAAAAATACTTTGCTTCAATCTATGATTGTTTTTGTTTATTGACACCAACTAAAAAGTCGTTTTCTAATATGGAAACAATCAATAAACATGATATAATTATTACTCGTCTGGAGGAATACCCAAGCGGCTGAAGGGGTCGGTTTCGAAAACCGATAGAAGATGCAAGTCTTGCAAGGGTTCAAATCCCTTTTCCTCCGCCAGAAAAAAATAACGGCATATGCCGTTTTTATTTTGCCATTATTGCTAATAATTTACTTAACTGGTCTAATATAAAACCGACCATAAACCTGCTGAAGATTACTCACGTTAATAAAACTCTCGGGATCTATTTCACGAATTAGACTTACTACTTTTTTGGTTTCAAAGCTGGAGACGACCATATTGATGATAAAGCGAGGTTCGCCAGAAAAAGCTCCTGTCCCCTTTATTATCGTCGCACCATGGGGCACATTTGCAAGAAGTAAGGTATGCAAGTTTTCTTTCTTCGTCACGACTTGAATTTGGACTTTCTTGTTGCGTACATTGATAAAATCAATGATAAGCATTGTAGTAAAAAGATAAACAATAGAAAATAACACACCGGCGGCAGCCATAATCCAGGCATCATTTTCCGCGCTGATAAGACTTGGCGAAATTGCCATCAAGAAACCATAAATCACAATAATGACAGTATTAATAAACATTGTATATTTACCTGTCTGCGTCGATTTTTTTAACGAAACATAATAGGCGATAACATCAGCTCCCCCTGCCGATAGCTCGTATTTAAAAGCAATCGCGCTACTTAAGCCCGTGCAAATGCCGGCAAATAAAGCGCGACTGAGCATTCCTCCGTGTTCATTAACAAACTCACCTAGATCATTGAGAAAGGGGATGAAACGGAATGTGCTAGCAAATAAAGAGACTAAGGCAACATTGATTAAAGTCAAAATAGCAAAACGAATACCAATTTTGCGAAAGGCAAGTATGATAATCGGAATATTAATGACAACGTAAACGAGTGAATAAATGATGTCGCGATAAGGTTCGATTTGATTTCCGAAAATAAGGAGAGACGCAAGGCTTATAGTTTGTGACATGCCGGAAACACCACCAGAAACAAACGATAAGTCGACTCCAGTTGGTGTTAAAAAACTCACTAGCCCAACCGCAAAGACGGCTGCTGATGCAGCGCACATGAAAAGAGCGATTGAATACTCAACAATATATTTCAGCCAGATATGATCAAGTAGGAACGAGTTGACCCGACTCTTAAGAGTGTGTTTTTTTGCCATAGCAGCCTTATACCTTCGAATATTGTAGCAAACGATAAGAAAGATATACATTTATTTCAATATTTTTCTATAATTTGTTTCTAAAAATGTAAGTTGATTCTATATTTATATAGTGTTATGATTATCGTGCTATATGCTCGGATATAGGAGGTCTAGTAAATGCAAATATTAAAGGCGATTGGCGCTTTCTTCGTCAGAATCGGCCGGTGGATTAAAGATACAGCGTGGGTTCAACCCCTCTTGATCGTCGGTGCAATTTTCGCCGTTATCTTCTCAATTCCCTCCATCACAAGTTGGATAGAAGGTCTTGCCGAAGAAGCCAAATCAAGTGAAAAATACTATCAAAAGTTTCAACGTTCTCTTGCTGGTGGAGAGACAAGCGAAGCCGACAAATTAATTGCCGACATTCAAGATGGCGATGCAAAAAATTCCGTTGGCGAGAAGTTTTTTCTTGTCTTTGTCTCGGAAGAATGTTCCGCTTGTGCTGAAGCCAAGAAAGGCTTTGAAGCTCTCGAAAGAAGATGGAATGGTACTCTCGCTCCTAAAAGTGATGATTTACCTTTTAAACTAGTTTCCATTTTCACCGATGAAGATACTGATGAAGCCACTTCTCGCGAAACAGCATTTGTCCAATTTTTAAATCGCAATGGTGATTTCTTTACCGAAGCCGCCGCGATTGGCAAAGACTCATACTACCACTTAAACGGCAATTCCTCAGAAAGTGATCTTGATACTCTCGAGGCCGTTGATACAGAAAATTTCCTAACGCCAACAATTATGCTAATTGATTTTAGTGAAGATTACGATGGTGTCAGTGAAGTGATGTTTGGTGTTCCAGGTGACACCGACATTCAAAAAGCCGAATTACTCCGCGACTCTTGGGATCACTCCGGCGATTTTGAAGGAAAAGAATAGTTAGACACTCATTTATATAAATACCGCCCATGGCGGTTTTTATTTTGTGACAATTAGGATATGAGTTTGTCCGTAACGATAATGACGATTGTCGAATTGTTTTAAGAATAGTGAATTGATTTCATGCCGGCTTTCAAAAATGATTTTGCTGCCCTTTTTTGTTATGTTTGAATCAAGTAGCCTCTGTGCCGCCGCTTCATAATATTCTGATTCATATGGGGGATCGACAAAAGCAATGTCAACTTGCACTTTATTCCTTTCAAGATAATCGAGCATCTCATTATAATTACAAAGATGAATCTCGGTTTTTTCTTCTTCTTTTAATAATCGAATATTTTCGCTAATTACTCTAATGGGTTCGCTATGACAATCGGAGAAATAAATTTTGCTTGCTCCCCGCGAAACAGCCTCAATGCCTAGTGCTCCACTGCCAGCAAATAAGTCGAGAACAATAGCGTCTTGAATACTTCGACCAAGGATCGAAAAAAGAGCTTCACGAACCATATTTTTCGTTGGCGAAACAATTTCACTGGATGGCGTTTTTATCATTCGGGAACGATGCTTTCCAGCAATAATTCTAATCATTTTTTATCCTCGCAAAAATGTTCTTTAAATGGCGAGAAAAGTTCATTGTTTATTTCTTCATATAGTATGCGCACATCGTGATAAGCTAGTAGGTATTGACGAACAAGCGGGTGCTTATCAAGTCTTGTTTTAGCTTCAAAGAGACCTTTTTGAGCTTGTTTTGCTTCTTTTGAATGGGGGCCGAAATGACGCAAGGAATCATTGTAGGCATTTTCCTTTATATCTTTTTGGTAGGCTAAAGCCATCACTTCCTCATTTTGTTCCATTTTTGCCTCTAAGTGATTAAGGGTCAAGACGCGTTTATCGTTGGCGAGTTCCTCACGGAAGTCACTGATTCTTTCAAGCAATTTCTCGTTCATATGTATCATAATAGCAAATCGCATTTAATCATGATACAATCTTTAAAAGTAAAGATTATGTTTAAGATTGTTAAGGATAGTTCCCTTTCTCTACGCAGCAAATCAAAAACTGTCGAATTGCCTTTAAATAAAAAAGATCGCGACTTGATTTTGAGAATGTTTGATTATCTTAAAAAAACGCAAGATCCCCTTTTTCGCGACAAACATCCGAAAATTCGAGAAGGAGTCGGTTTAGCGGCGCCACAAGTCGGCGTTAATAAGCGAATGACAGTTATCTATTATCATGACGCCGAAGGAAAAGAAGTCCAATACGCACTTGTAAATCCGCGCATTATTGAAAACAGCATTAAAAAGTGCTATTTATTAGCGGGCGAAGGATGTCTTTCTGTCGATGAAAAACACGAAGGTTATGTCCCGCGCGATAATAAGATAAAAGTAAAAGCATTTGATGTTTTAACAAATAGCGATATTGAAATATCTGCTCGGGGATACGATGCGATTGTTTTACAACACGAGATTGATCATCTTGATGGCATTCTTTACTATGACCGCATCAATAAGGACAATCCTTTTCAAACAATTGAAGATGCAGTTGAAATCAGTTGAATTAAAAATAAGTGTTATATATAATAGTTTTGCTTAATTTTGAAAACTTTATTCATAATTGCTAATTAATATATTATTTTAGGAGATTTTGTATGAATCAAACTATTTCTAGTGGTATTTCTGTCTATGCTTTGGGTGGTCTTGGCGAAGTTGGCAAGAACATGTATGTTTTAGAAAGCGATACCTCAATTATTATCATCGATTCGGGAGTCATGTTTCCGGGTTCAGAAATGCCAGGAGTTGACTATGTCATTCCTGATTATACTCATTTAAAAAATAACCGCGGAAAAATCCGCGCCCTTTTTATCACGCATGGACATGAAGACCATATCGGCGGTATTCCTTTTCTTATTCAATCAGTCCATATTCCCGTTATTTACGCCCCAAAACTTGCGGCGGCATTAATCAAACATAAACTTGAGGACATGCGCATTAAAGAGCCAGTAAAAATTATCGAGTATAACAGCGATTCTATTTTACAAGTTGATGTTTTTAAGGTTTCTTTCTTTCACGTCACCCATTCGATTCCTGATGCCTATGGAATTTGTGTTGATACACCAGATGGACGAATCGTCCATACCGGCGACTTTAAAATTGACTTAACACCTGTTGGACCAGACATCGAGTTAGATAAAATTGCCCGTCTTGGTTCAGAAGGCGTTGATTTGTTGTTAAGTGACTCGACGAATGCTGAAATAGAAGGTTATACGCCTAGCGAAACAAGCATTATCGCAGGCATTAATGAAATTTTTGGTAAAGCTGATGGTCGATTAATTGTCTCAACCTTTTCGAGCAATATTTCGCGCATTCAACAACTTGTTGAAGCTGCGATTAAACATAATCGCAAGATTGCCATTGTGGGACGAAGCATGGAAAACGCTGTCGCTACAACAAGAGCAATGGGCTATATCAAGCTGAGCGATAAAGATATTGTCGATTTAGATAATATTCAAAACTATCGCGCTAATGAATTATGTATTTTATGTACCGGCTCGCAAGGTGAACCGATGGCCGCCTTAGCCCGAATTGCCAATGGTGAGCACAAGTCGCTTCGAATCTACCCAGGCGATACTGTCGTTTTCTCATCTTCAGTCATTCCTGGTAACGGGGTCTTGATTGACAAAATTGTTAACCAACTCGTGCGAAGAGGCGCGAATGTTCTGACCAACTCCATTTTGTTAAACATTCATTCCTCGGGTCATCCCGCCAAACAGGAATTACGATTAATGCTTAAGCTTATTAATCCTCGCTACTTTATGCCTATTCATGGCGAATATCGTATGCTCAAACTCCATACCGACCTCGCTGTCGATCTTGGCATGGATCGCAAAAATACTTTCGTGATGGCAAATGGCGATACAATTACCCTTCGTAAGCGTCGTGTAACGGAAGGAGCGCGTGTTACAGCGGATGCTATCTATATTGATGGTCGTGATATCAATGGTTTAAGCACCGCCGTTATCCATGATAGGGAAATATTAAAAGACGATGGCATGGTTGCTGTCTTGATTAGTATCGATTCCAAAGCTAATCGTTTGATTCTTCCGCCCGTTATTCATACTCGCGGTTTTGTTTTAGCTAATCATTCTAAACTAATTGCTGAAGGTGAGAGAATTATTAACGGCGAACTACAAAAATTGATGTCCGGTCGCGTTACTTTTAATGAAATAAAAAATACAATCAAAAACGCACTTGGCAAATACTTATTCGCTCAGACGGAAAGACACCCAATGATTATTCCTGTCATCATGAATCAAAACTAATATGTTGATACTGGCATCAAAATCACCTCGAAGAAAAGAGCTTCTGCGCAAGATTTGCAATGATTTTGCTGTTATTTCTCCAGATATTAATGAAAATGAAAGCCGCAAAAATCCTTATGACCACCCTCTTGATGTTTCGCGCCTAAAAGCTTATGAGGTTTTCAAAAAGCATCCTCATGACGACATCTTAGCTTGTGATACGGTCGTTATTATTGATAATTCAATTCTCGGAAAACCTCAGGATGAAATAGATGCCTATCGCATGCTTAGAAAGCTCTCTGGTAAGCGCCATGTCGTCTTAAGCGGGTATACTTATATCAACTCTTCTAGAGAAATCAATAGAACCGTTAAAACGGAAGTCTATTTTAAAGAATTGAGCGATGATTTAATTGCTCGTTATATAAAAACCGGCTCTCCTTTTGACAAAGCCGGCGCTTATGGAATTCAAGATGGGTTTGATTTAGTTGATCACATCGTTGGAAGTTTCGACAATGTTATGGGTTTTCCAAGCGAAGATATCAGAAAACACTGTTTTAAAACGAATCAATAAGCTTTTTAACTTCCTCGGCCGATCCATCGATAACTAATGTAATTTTGTTCGACATTTTGATAATTGATAATATCCCTAGGGCCTTAAGCGCTTCTTCATCAAGAAGGCTTTTTTCTTTTAAGACGAGCACGAGACGTGAAGATTTCGCTTGGTAAGAATCAATATTCGCCTTGCCGCCTAAAGCTTTTAAAAATGCATCACCATCAGATAAAACTACGTCTTTCTTTTTACTTTTCCAGTTTCGAATAAGACTAATTAATAGAATTAAAGCGATTAAAAGGGCAATCGAAAGCGCGAACCAAAAGGCGTTTTCTTTTAGAAATTCATTAAAAGGATTTGGGACTAAAAAAATCATTTCTTGTCGATTACGCAATCACGAGCGTGTGGACACGAATTGAAATCAGGGCAATCATCAGCATTACAATGCCTTTCAAATATGCGTCTAGCTTGTGGGATAAATGAACGAATTTCTTCTTCGTTGTATCCAACCTGAATACGGCGGTCATTAACGACAATTGGTCTTTTTAAAACAGAGGGATTATCCCTGATAAAATCAATCATTTCCGAGATTGTAAGGTTATCGAGATTAACTTTCTTTTCTTTGACGATTTTACTACGTTCAGAGATGATATCTTCCGTGCCATTTTCCGATTTAAAAAGAATCTCTTTTAATTCTTTTGGATCTAAGGTCGCATTAAAGATATTCCGTTCTTCAAAGGGAATTTTTTGTTCTTCGAACCATTTTTTAACTTTGCGGCAGCTTGAGCAGCTGGGGGATGTGTAAATTCTTATCATAATTTCTATTCGTAATTTTAACATATATCACCAGTTAAGTAGATACTATTTTTAAAAATAGCCCTTATGGCTAAATTGACACGACCCTAATTCGCGCCTATAATATTAAAGACTTGAACGGAGGACTTGATATGAACCGCGTTTTGAGTGGAATAAAACCGACTGGACAACTCACGCTCGGCAATTATCTTGGTGCTTTGAAACATTTTAAAAAATTTCAAGATACGGGTGATGTTTTTATTTTTATCGCCGACCTTCACGCCTTGACTCTTCCTATCGAACCAGATGTTTTACAAAACAACACTCGCGACTTAGTCGCTTTTTACTTAGCCAGCGGTCTTGACCCCCAAAAGGCAACTATCTTTTTGCAAAGTCAAGTTAGTGCTCATAGTGAATTAACCGTTATACTACAAAACTATTTATACATGGGCGAACTCTCGCGCATGACGCAATTTAAAGACTTGTCGAGCAAAATGAATAATAACGCTATCGGTTTAGGCCTTTTTGCCTATCCTGTTTTAATGGCTGCTGATATTCTTCTTTATGATGCCTCGATTGTCCCGGTTGGCGAAGACCAAACACAGCACGTTGAACTGGCTCGTGACCTAGTCAATCGTTTTAATAAACGATATGGCGAGATTCTCGTCATGCCTAAAGCCCAGGTTACAAAGGTCGGAGCAAGAATCATGTCCCTATCAGAGCCGACAAAAAAGATGTCAAAGTCTGATCCAAAAGGCGATATTTTTCTCAAAGATGATCTTGCCACAATCCGTAAAAAAATCATGTCCGCCGTGACTGATTCAGGAAGTGAAATTAAATACGATATCGATTACAAACCCGGAATTGCCAATTTGCTGACAATTTATGCTTCTATTAAGGAAATCACTATTAATGAAGCTGAGAAACGTTTTTCGGGATACAAGTATGGCGAGTTTAAAAAAGCTGTTGCCGATGCCGTGATTGAAGAACTTGCACCTTTTAAAGAGAGATATGAACAAATCTTAAATGGAGACCTTATCGAAAAAACACTACTCGACGGCGCTAAGCGAGCCGAAATAATTGCTAACACTACTTTAAATCGCGTTAAACACGCCGTAGGTCTTTTCGATGTTAAAAAGTAAAGAAAGATTATTGATTGCCGTCGATATGGACGGCACCCTTCTCACTAACGAGAAAGTTATCGCCCCCAAAACCAAACGATTACTAAAAAAGTTAAATAAGCAAGGTCATCTTGTTATTTTGGCAAGCGGACGCCCCTCTCGCGCCCTTTATCGCTACTATGATGAACTCGAATTAAACTCGCCTCTCGTCTGTTATAACGGCGCTTTTGTTTTTCATCCCAAAGATGAAACATTCCCAAGAGTTGAATTCGAATTTCCCAAAGACACAGTTAAGGATCTTTTTAAAAGTCTTAAGCCATATGTTAAAAACGTCATGTGCGAAAATGATACCGACATATGGATAAATGAGGAAGACTTATATCTCGCTCGCTTTTTTTGGTACGAAGGGATGAATATGCATTATGGTGACATCACCAAGACGCTTGATG
>JAEWLX010000047.1 GCA_023457325.1 Bacillota bacterium
AGATGAAATTACATTTAAATATTTTATTTATAAATAGTGTTTTTATTTGTGAGTTTAACCTTTAAATTCTTAATATTCTTAAGATACAAAGCCTAAAAGTATTCACGTAGGTTGTTTTATACCTACTTTTATGTTATAGTCTTGTTCGGACAATATATGAAGCTTCGCATTAAACAACTAGTCAGCCTAAAAGAGGCAAATCAGAATTTTTCGAAAGTAGCGCGCAAAGTCGACGATGAAGGTTATGTTCTCCTTCTTCGCAATAACAAACCAGCCTATTTACTTTTTGCCTATGATGAAAATGACATCAGCGATGAAAACGAATCGCTGCTCGATGCATTTCATCGTCTCTTAGATAAAAAGCGTCTTGCCAAGGCTAAAAAGAATGCGAAAGGGGGAAAAGACAATGGATAAAAAAGTAATTAAAGAGCGGCGCAAAAGATTTGCCAAGCTCGTTGAAGATTTATATCGCGATTCGCGAAACATAACAAAAAAATACGTTGAGTCGCTCATTTACCCCGATGGCCGGGCCCACATAAGTGTTGATTTAACTAACATCGATGAACTTTATTCTCCCTATTCTTATAAAGAAGATATGAAGCCCGATATTTTTGAATATATTGATGAGAAAACTTATTACACACCGGTCGAAATACCATTAGTCATTAATTTTGATGTTGGTGATGTTTCCGACTTACGAAAATCGCGAATTAAAAAATCATTCCTTGATCACTATCGCTTAATATATGAAGACAAGCGCCGCGAATTAAAAATTAATCGTGCAGTGGCCTGGGTTTTATTTGGTGTAGGTATGTCAGCCTTAGTTGTTTCGGCTATGGTCAAACTGGCGATGAATGCCGCTCAATTACCAGAAATACCATTAGTGTTTGAAATGTTTCAAATTTTTTCTTGGGTCTTCCTTTGGGAAGCGATATCAAAATTTTTCTTTCAAGGTCGGGAAATGCGAATTCAGTGCATGAATGCTGGCCAGCTCGCCCTTGCCGAAGTAAAATTCAATGAACCTGAGCCAGAAGTTAAAGACAATACAAAGTAAATCGGTTATAATCGTTTTGCCGACGTGATTCAAAGGGGGAAATGTCGCACCATAATTTCGATGGTTAGATATTTGTCGCGTTTGAAAAGCCGATGCGTTTAAACCTGGAGGTATGTAAATGCGCGTTACGATCGTTGCCGACGTCCTCGGCATAGAGAATAACGGAACCACAATAACAGCAATCAATTTTATTAATAGTTTAAAAAACAAGGGACATGAAGTAAGCGTCGTATGCCCTGATGAAAATAAAACTGGTTTATATGGTTATTATGTAGTCCCATCATTAAATCTCGGAATCTTAAATAACTACGTTAAAAAGAATAATATCACTTTAGCCAAAGCCGATTCAAAAATTATAACTGAAGCCATCGAAAATGCCGATATCGTCCATGTGATGATGCCCTTTTTTCTTGGCATCAAAGCTGCCCGTATCGCTAAAAAACTCGGTAAACCAGTCACGGCTGGTT
Organism: Bacillota bacterium; assembly: GCA_023457325.1. Lineage (GTDB taxonomy): Bacteria > Bacillota_I > Bacilli_A > RFN20 > CAG-826 > UBA1424. The sequence continues at coordinate 1,522 of JAEWLX010000047.1, forward strand.
TTCATGTTCAAGCCGAAAACTTCACTAACCATGTTTTCATGATGAATTTGCCGATCGCCAATTTACTCACTTATAAGGTGTTTTATCGCAGTTTATATCGTTTTGTCGACGCTATTCATTATCCGACGCAGTTTATTCGCGATGTTTTTGAACGCTATTCTGGTGAGACAAATGGTTATGTTATCTCCAATGGCGTAAATAAGGCCTTTGTGGCTCGTAAAGCGATAAAGCCGAAGCATCTTGAAGATAAGTTCGTCATTCTCTTTACTGGTCGTTATAGCAAGGAAAAATCGCATAAGATTTTAATCGATGCCGTTAAGCTTTCAAAATATAAAGATAAAATTCAATTGGTGTTTGCCGGTGATGGTCCGCAGAAGGAAAACATCATCAAACGAACCAAAGACTTAAAATATGCCCCGATTCTTGGTTTTCATCCTCGCGAAGAATTGATTGATATTATCAACTACGCTGATTTATACGTTCATCCTGCTGAAATTGAGATTGAGGCAATCTCTTGTTTAGAAGCGATGTCTTGCGGTCTGGTGCCGGTTATCGCTAATTCAAAGCGAAGCGCAACGAGACATTTCGCTTTATGCGATGATAATCTTTTCAACTGTAATGACTCTCGTGATTTAGCTTCTAAAATTGATTATTGGCTTGATCATCCAGCTGAGAAAGAGAAATGTCGCAATCAATATATTGAATACGCCAAACGCTTTGATTTTGACTATTCGATGGAGCAGATGGAAAAGATGCTCTATGACACCATCAAATCTAACGATGAAAAGAAAGAAACAAAATCCTAAAAAGACTTTATACTATCGCGATTTGCTCAAGGATGATTTTGCAGGGACAAATATCAAAACTGAGCATCTCGATGAAAATTTTAAATATATTCACCGAAACATTTTTTGGCGAATTGCCTCTTTTTTGATTTATTACGTTGTTGCCATTCCCGTTTTGTTTTTTACATGTAAATTTGCCTTAGGCGTCAAAATTGTTAATCGTAAAGCTATTAAAAAGGTTCGTAAGCAAGGCTATTTTATTTATGGTAATCACACGCAGATTATGGATGCTTTTATTAGCCAAGTTTTAATTACTAGACCTAAGAAAACCTTTATAATTGCTAATCCTGATGCTGTCTCCATTCCGGGCATTCGCGCCTTAGTGATGATGCTCGGTTGCCTTCCTCTTCCTTCGACAGTCGGCGGAACAAGAAAATTCCTTGATGCGATTAAGTATCATATCAAACATAAGCATGCCATTACTGTTTTTCCAGAAGCCCACATCTGGCCATATGCAACCTTAATCAGACCTTTTACTTCTTCGTCTTTTCGCTATCCCGCTAATTTAAACGCTCCAGTCGTGCCGATTGTGACAACTTATGAAAAGCGGAAATTTTTCAAACATTGCTTGAAGCCGAGAATGGTTATTACGATAGGAGAACCACTTTATCCTGACACTCGTTTAGGTCTAAAAGAGACGATGGAAGATTTAAGAAAGAAGACGTTTGACTTTATGATTAGCCATGCTTCAAAACCGAGCAATGTCGAATACTATCGTTACGTAAAACAAGAAGACGAAAA
>JAEWLX010000048.1 GCA_023457325.1 Bacillota bacterium
TTGATAACCACCGTTACCATTTGCATCAGGTGAAACATGGTCAGCAATCAAGATTGGACCACCAGCACCAATAAATTCACAATCTTTAATTAAGAAATCGTCTGTTCCGTAATTATAAAGCATACTGCTAAACGAATCGTAGCCGCGTGTTTTTTCGATTACAAAATCAGTGGCGTAATATTCGCTTAAAACGGCGGTAAAACACTGCGTCATAATCAGGTTGTAAAGATGAGCGTCGACACTTTGTGTCTTTAAATAAATTGCTCCCCCTGATTTTTCTGGTTGTTCGTCGGTGCGGTTAGCGTTTCCAATGACCGATAAATTGGTCATCAAGAAATCGCCACGCGGGTCACGCACTTCGGGAATGCCGGCTTTGATAACTGTGGCATGAGAAATAACTTGTCCTGGTTCACTAAACGGATCTTTTCCAGCTTCACGAACGACAACGGGCAAGGAAGAGAAATCAAGATTAAAATAGTTACCGTTGAAAACAAATGAGTCATCGGCAGCAATATTGCGTTGATAAATATCAACGTTATCGCGTAGCGAACCAATTATGCGACCATAGTCAGCGTCGCCACTACTAATGTCTGAATCGCCTGCCATATAAAAGAAACCATCTGGCAATTTATTACGATTAATCGTAATATCGTTTTGGAAAAAGAGACCACTTATTTCGATTGGTGTAATCTCATTTTCGGTCCGATAAGTATCCCAAAGAGCATTGTAATTGTTGAAATGAACTAAATCGTCTTGAGTATAGACGTTATATCCATCTTCAACGCGGAATTCAAACGAGGTTGCATACTTTGCTTTTGTGGCATATTCATCACCATAAGGACGAACGGTCAATTGATATTCTTTGCCGATGGCTTGTTCGGTGAAATCATAAGTCGAGGCAAGGTCATCAATAGCGACAACAGCTTCGAGTTCAGTTCCACTTAACGTAACCCACACATCACTTCTTTTTTCCTTAATAACCGAGACACTATGATAGGCGGTAACGTCAACTTCTAATCCATCAGCATCATAAGCATAAATTGTGGGAAAGAATTTAAAGGGGTTGTCGTCACCGACAACAAAACCCTGCTCGCGATCCATAAATTCAGTTTGTTTATTATCTTTAAGGGCACTGTTGAATTGATAATCAACGACAAACTGTGGCGCACCAATATTACTAATTTCATCATATTCAATAACAGCGTAGGTCCAGACGACACTTTCTGTTTGATATGAAATCGTAATTTCAAATTCTCCAATCTCACTCGTGCTTAACGTTTCGGGTTCAAATGTTAATTCTGAGCCTTCAACGGTCTTATTTCCATTAACGAATGTCGCTGTCACGGATATTTCGTTAAGATCAACAACCGTGTAACGGACGTATTCATCTTTGAGTCCGTCAGACACCTCGATACTAAGCAATTCTCCATAGTCGATCGATGTGTCGGAAGGCACCGGATTACATCCGGAGAGGGAAACGACAATAAGCGGTAGAATCAGTAAACTTTTTTTCATGGTTTTATCCTTTCGTGATAATTTTTCCATAATATTTTAAGCATGCTTCTGCATGCCGAAAATCATTGTAGCATTTTAACTAATAAAGATTAAGTATTTGGTATAGTCGCATACAAACGAACGCGAGCCGTTTTATTGGAGTTGTCATTTGCTTTCAGAGTAAACGTCTCTGTTCCCGTATCAAAAAAAGTGACGCGACCAGTTACGGGATCAACTTGGGCAATGGTGCTCGCCACATCACCATAAAAGGTGACGCTTTGGTTCGAGGCTTCAGATGGAGATACTTGATATATAATATCAACAGTAAGATTAGGGGCGTACATAAGAGCTAATTGTGTGCCCGGTCTTTCAGGGTTTTCTATCTGATATACATTTTGGTTTTCATTATAAAATGTTGAATACAAATCATCGCCAATGCGAATATCAGTTACAACGATTTGTTGAATATAGATGGTGATATTATAAACTTCAGCGCGTTGAAAAATAAGACCGATCAAAATGATGGCGATAAGCGACATTGTCGTAATAATAAGAATTACTGATTTCTTCATATTAACTCACCCGATCATAGTAATAAGCCTTAATCTTTTCGACAAACATATAGATGGCCACGCCAACAAATATCATACCAATCAAGGCGATTTTTAAGAAGGCAAGGTTGAAGTCGACTTCGGGTTTAAACTGTTCTTCTAAGAGGAAAGCCAATGTGATCAAGGCAACTAAGAAGGCGAGAATAAAAGCAAAAATGGTAGCCTTAATTTCATTAGGGTTAGAAATTTGCTCGCCGGCTGTTGCATATTGTTCGTTTTGGGGATTCATTAAGTCCATAAGAGCACAGAACAAGAGATGACCGATTTGAACAAAAGCTAGAGCAAGACACAAAAAGGCGATATTGATAGGAATATAATTAAAATAGTCATTGAAAATATAAAGGGAAACCCCAAGCGACACAAGAGAAAGAACGATATTAGGAAGAAGTTTGGCTAGCAAGGGGAAGATGATTGCAACTGGTTTTGTTCTTTTAAGATATGCCGTGCGTCCTTCTTTTGAATACATTGTCGCAACAAGGCTATTTGAAGCAAGCAAGGGCAGCATGATTATCAAAATATTAAAAGATTGAACGATGAACTGTCCGTTTGCGTATAAATCCATCGAAGAGAAAATTTGATTGATAAGCAAGATGAAAAGGGGAATCGAAACATAAGTGGCAATGAAGTTATAAGTAAACTCTCCAGTGCGTGAAATGAGACGCAATTCTTTTAAGATAAAGGAAAAGAAGCGAGGTAAACGACGATTCATGAGCGCTTTAATTTTGCTTCGCTTTTCAAACTCGAAACTTGCACTTGTCATTTTAATAAAAATGAATCTTGATAAAAAGTATACTGAGAAAAAGAGGATGGCCATTACTAAAATTAGAGATAAGAATATTAGCCAGACATCAAAATTTAAATAAGAATAATTCATCGAAACATCGTATTTACCGACAACCATGATCACAAGGGCATAAATGATTAAAAAATAGCGTTGAAAGAAATCGGTCACATTGGAAAGAAGAACTTTAATCGGACCCCAGTAATTGAGCACGTTAATCTCGTTTGGAATGAGTAAAAACAAATTGGCAAGTATATAAATAAAAGCTCCGAGGATAAGGATAAAAAAGAGAACTTTGATAATGCGGAAGCGATTCAAAAATCGCATGATAAACAAACCCGGTATAGACAACACAACACCAAGCACAACCGGAATCATTGAGATAAAAAAGAAAGATAAAAAGACCCATATATAGAAAAACCAACTAACGGGTGAAAGAAGGCCATAAGCGATGAAGATTGGCAAAGTGAAAGTGACGTTTTTATAAATCTCATAAATATAGAAAACGACAATTTTAGATAAGAATACACGATTAGCGGAAATTGGATAAGTAATCAGTACTTGATTATCCTGCGACATATAAAGAGATTTAATTAGTTCAATCGTGCAGGTGAAAGTCGAAATAAGAAGAATGATTGTCATCACCATCGTCATGACTGAAGTAGGCAAGAATGGTGAGTTATGGAAAATTTTCAAAAACGATGAGACAAAAAAGAGACCAAAGGCGATGGCGGCCACAATCAAAAAGCGAACAACAAAAAAGACAATTTTGCGAATTAGTTGCGCGCGATCTTTGATAAACCCGATGTCGAGTTTATCTTTGAGCTGCATAATAATTAATGTCTTAATATCGTTCATCTCGTGGTCCTTAGGCTGGTTTTTCAGTTGACTCTTGGCTCGGAACTTCTTCTTTGATAGCCATTTTTAAATAGTATTCTTCTAAACTTCCTTCTTGGTGAACATCTTCAATTGAAATTGGTGAGAAAAGGTGACCTTTTTTGATGACGGCAATTCGCTGACATATATTTTCGACAACATCGATAATATGACTCGAAAACATGACAATATTGCCTTTGGCGGCATGTTGCTTCATACATTCTTTAACTTGGTAAATACTATCGGGATCAAGACCCGTAAGCGGTTCATCAAGTAACCACAATTTTGGCTCGTGGACTAAGGCGGCGATGATGGTAACTTTTTGCTTCATGCCATGAGAAAAGGTCTTGATTTGATTATCAAAAGCATCTTCAAGATGGAAAAGACTTACATAGTAAGGAATACGCTCTTGTCTTTCTTCACGACTAACACCGTATATATCGGCAATGTAGTTAACATACTCGCGAGCAGTCAGTTTTTCATATAAGGCATAGTGATCAGGTACATAGCCGATAAGGCGCTTAGCCATAACTGGTTGCTTTTCAACATCGTAGCCACAAATCGAAATTGAACCTTCGGTAATTGTCTGAATGCCGACAATCGATTTGATAGTCGTTGACTTGCCAGCTCCGTTGGGACCTAAAAAGCCAAAAATCTCTCCGCCATTGACGATGAGCGAAGCGTCCTTGACAGCAAAGTCCTTATTTTTTCCGTATCTTTTTGAGAAACCTCTCAATACGAGTTTGACGCCAGTATTTTGTTCCATGGGTTCATCGATCCCCCTTCCGTTTAGGGCTGCCAACAAGGCATATTTATCTAAATGTATTTTCTTTTGTCGCAGGCGTAAATCGCCAAGTGAATCAGCAATGCTGAAACCTAAACTATACACAAACCACATCGCAAAGGATACACCGACATAGACGAGTAAGAAGAGCACTTGGTAAATGGGGTGAAAATTAAATGTTAAGTCGCCAATCATAAAACTAAATGAAACATTGAAGATGCGTTCAGCCCAAATACCGAGTTTATCAACAATAAAATCGCTATTAATGAAGAAAAAGTCAACGGTTGCATAGTTGCTAAACCAGACATTTAGAACCATGACGAGCAAAAAATAGGCCGAAAAAGCAATTAATGAGTAGTACATTTGCTTCATCTTTGGCCGCGGGAATAGTTTTAAGGCGACGAGTAGAAGAGGCATAAAGAAGGCAAGAGAGTGGTTATACCAAAATTGAATAATAATATGACTCGTTAAATTGGTTGTTTCGGCGTAATTTGGCATTAACATAGCCATTAAAGCCCCGAAGACATTAATAAAGTATGTGAAATAAAACAACTTATCGAGTTTGAAAATTAAACATAAAGGAATGACATACATTGCCGTATTGCACAGGTGAATCGGCCAAGTCCAAGGCTCTAAGAAGTTTTGATAGTAAAAAACGCGCGAAAAAGTAATCATGGTTGCCACGCTTAAATAAACCATGGCAAAGCGGATTGTGTTTTCGTCTTTCTTTTTTAATGAAAAGTAAATAATAAAAGGAATAATAATCGAAGCATAGATAAAGAGGCGGTGGACAAAGCCAAGATCGATGACCTCATGACGAGGATTAGCGTAACCAAACATTAATTGCGGGCCATAAATCGGCAAAGATGCTAAGAAGATAGGCGCAATTGCTAAAAGCAAATTGATAACTTCCTCTTTGCTTATTTTTATTGACCAGTCATCGCGCCACACTAAAAAGAGACCATAAGCAAGGGCTCCTGTTTCAATTGCAAAAAGAAGACTCGAAAAGGAGATTGTTAACTCACTTTGAATGTTTCCTAATAACTGAATGTAGACGCTATAGTAAGAAAAAGCCAAATAGACTAAGAAGAAAGGAGTAAAAACAAATTTGATTAGATTAGTAAGTATTTTTAGTTTAAAAAATGGATATAGAAGAATGAGCACTAATAAGGCAATCTCAATCCAAATACCAAAATAAGCAAAGAAATTAATTACGGGAGTGAAAGGACCAGATGTTAATCCAATAATTCCCATGGCTTGATCTGAATAAGAAAAGTAGCGAACGGCAAAAACGATTGCCAAGAAAAGAGCGAAAATTTTCTTGCCGAGGACAAAGCCCTTTTTACGGGCCAAGAAAAAAGTGAGCAAGGCCCCAACTAGGGCGATAAAGAGCGATATAATAAGCGACAGATAATGTGACAATTTGCTAATTCCTAATAATAAGAACGTGAAGATAATAGTCGTCGGTTAACTCATCGTAAGCATTATATCATTGAGCCCCATATTTGTTAAGAAACAAGAAATCTATTTTATAGACCATGGCAGACAAGGGCCCATGAAGTCTTGCGAATATCGTTGAACATATCAGTTGTCGAGCCATAAGTTTGAGCGATTGAACCATTTGCAGAAGTTCCTTGGTAAGACATTTTTAAAGGCGAACCCTTAACATATATTTTATCGTATCCATTCGTGACAAAAGAGGTCGTGCCGTTAACAAAATTTAGATATACTTTGGGAACAACTCGTTTGAATCCTTGCGTTAAAAAGCGCGATAAAGCCTGAAGGTGAGGGTGACCAGCACACACACCGGTCTTTCCATTATATTCAATATCGCTATCAGGGGCTCCGGCTGAAATAGTCACTATTTTTGGCTCAAGAATATTTAATAAATTATTGTTGTTAGCTTTGCTGGAGGCATGATGAGCGGCTTTCATCATCGTTACATTATGAAAAATATCACTCTTATCTTGATTGAGATTGACAAGTGACGTCTCTCCTAATCCTCCAGTGCCACCATAGCCATCGGGATTATCCTGGAGATCACCCGAGAAGAAGAAAGAAAAATCACGATAAGCCAATATGCCTGCAAGCGAAGTAACGTTTGCGTCGTTGACCGTCGGACCATCTTCATAATTAACTGAGTAGTAGCCGGTATCAAGCCAGTCAATGAATAATTCGGAAGTAATGTATGTTCGCTCTAAGCCACCATTTTGATGGTTGACCATGTCATAAATGCGATGGTAAGCAGTGCCGAGATTAACGTAATAATCGCGTAGATTTCGGCGATAGTTTTCGGCAGAGGAGGCATAGTAGCCATAATCAACAATCATGCCAATTGAAGAAGCGACACTTTTCAATGCCGAGTAGCCTCCGTAATGATCACTGTGAGGATGAGTGACGATGAGCAAATCAAGGTGAGAGTTAGTAAGATAGTCACTATATTTGTTTTTTAACAAATCAGCGTAAAGGCTATTATCGCTAAAGCGATAGTTCGAAGGATGTCCAAAATCGATAGCAATTGTCGCATCCCCGGCTTTAATTAGATAAGCATCCCCGTATTGCGAGGGTTGTTCAAAAGTAAGAATCTCGATATATTCGGATTGCGAGGTCGAAAGAGGGTGGGCAGCGCTGCCAAGCGGAGCCAATTGATCATAAGAAACTTCCTCGGCCACTGTCTTATCTTCATGAGTTACCACGATGCCCGTGTCGGCCATGTTGCTGATTCGCTCCTCGTATGTTCCATTAATAATATCTAATGAAGTATTTGACGAGCTATCATCACTAGGTGTTGTCGTTATCGATGGATTTGGCTTATCGCATGACGACAATAACAAAAACGATAAAAGGACAACGATCATCGTGCTTTTAAAATTATTCTTTGTGATGTTCATATACTCGCTTGCTGTTTTCGAAATTCAGTTTAGCGATCTTTTTAAACTCATTGATGCCGTGTTTCTTTATAAAAGACATAGCAAAAGCATCCACTTTTTGCGAAGCACCAAAAGGAATTGTTGTTTCGTATTTCTTATTAAGGGCTTCCATTTTCTTTAAAAATGAGTAACGAGCAATCATACTTGCTAAAGCAACCGAAGGAAAACGCGATTCACCTTTCGTTTTAAAGACGATGTTTTTAACCATTTCTTTATCGTGAGAAGCGTAGGCAAAATACCGTGATTCGGAAACGAATTTGTCAACGTATACGTTTCGAATATCGGTATGTTTCTTAATGAGATTTAATAAAACGCGGTTATGAAGACGGGCTTTCATTTCGTTGATATTTATGCCTTTTAAAGTCAGTTCATTATATTTTTCATTACTTAAACTCACTTGTGAATAAGCAAATTTTTTAAGCAAAACGGGTGTGACCTTCATAATAAAGTCATCGGTCAATTTTTTCGAATCGGCAACACCGATTTTTCTTAAATAGGCAACATCTTTCTTGCGCACTAGAGCAGCACAGACACAAATGGGACCAAGATAGTCGCCTGTTCCGACTTCGTCACTACCAATTTGATCATCAATTTCAAACCAACCAAGCGGTTCATCATCAAAAGGATGGATGTTTAAATTTATTAATGAAGAATCCCATTTTTGCACTTCGGATTCAAAACCTTGTCCTGTGAAAGTTATCTTTGTTTCCTTACCTTTTGTGTTTTGGTAAGCAGTAATAGTCACTTTGTTCTTCTTTGCGCGAAATAAGACATAAGCACTATTGTCTTCAACAATAAATGTTTGATAATGTTCACGAATTCGCTTTAGAAGTTCGTCATTTGCTTTGATAGTAACCATATTTGCGTTCATCTTTGACCTAAAACATTTTATCATAAAAGCCACGCTATCAATAGCGACCATATTTTATGGTAAGATATTGTCATGCCGAACATTTATGAAGTATTAGAATTCAATAAAATCTCTTCGCTTATTTCTTCCTATGCGCAAAGTGATATAGGACGCCACAGCGCTTTAAACACGCAAATGTTGGCCAAGGAAGAGTTAAAAGATGAACTGGCCATTTTAGATGAAATGACGGTTTTAAATATTCGCTATGGGCATTTGCCAATGATGAGTTCGTCTGATTTAACAAAGAAAGTTGAATATGCTTTAAAAGGCGGAACTTTAACGGCCGAAGATTTGGAAGCTATCGCTCACGATGTAATCATCACCGCTAAAATCACACAGTCGATTCGCAAAAGAGAAGAAGCGTTTCCGCTACTTAACGGCAAAGTAAAACGATTTATAGCTCTCGAACAACTTGAAAAAAGTATTCATCGTGTCGTTGGACCCGACCTTGGCATTATGAGCTCGGCCTCTTCAACACTTAATTCAATTCGCAAGGCGATTGCCGAAACGGAAAGAAAAATGACGATTCGTTTTGCCTCAGCGATTGAGTCACTTCGCGATTATATGACTGAAGCAGTCGCTACAATTCGTAATGGTCATTTTGTTTTACCAATTAAAACAGCTCATAAAAATAAGGTAAGTGGTGTTATCCACGATATTTCCGATACGGGTATGACGACTTTTATTGAACCGGAATGGGCGGTCGAATCAAACAATCAAATATATGTTTTAAAAATAGAAGAACGAGAAGAAATACAACGTCTGTTAAGAGAATTAAGTGTCTTGGTCGCGAATAGTGCAAAGGACATACTTGCCAACAATTATTTAATTGGCTATTTAGATTATGTTCAAGCAAAGGCAATGTATGGTATAGCCTTAGATGCAAAAATCGCCGAGTTAAGTCCGATAAAAGTAATCGACATCACCAAAGCTCGCCACCCGTTAATTAAACCGGAAGTCGTTGTCGCTAATGATTTTAACTTTGATTCGGAAATAAATATCATCGTGATCAGCGGACCGAATGCCGGTGGTAAAACAGTGGCCTTAAAAACATTAGGTTTGATGGTTTTAATGAATCAATGCGGCTTGGCGCTTCCAACCGAAAAACCAGCAAAACTATCTTATTTTTCAAATATTTTTGCCGATATTGGCGACAATCAATCACTCGCCAGCAATTTGTCGACCTTTTCTGGCCATATTAAAAATTTGGCCGAAATCGCTGAACAAGTATCGTCAAACGATCTTGTTTTGCTCGATGAAATTGGCACGGGCACATCGCCTCTTGAAGGCGAGGCATTAGCCATCTCGTACCTCGAATTTTTGCGTGAAGTTGGAGCATTCGTTTTTTGTTCATCACACTATGATGGTTTAAAAGATTATGCATTAAGCACTAAAGGTGTTCTTAATTCCTCTGTTTTGTTTGATGAGCAAAAAATGACACCGACATACATGTTAAAACAAGGAGTTCCGGGGCGAAGTTATGGTTTAGAAATGGCCGAGCGCTATGACCTCCCAAAATCAATAATCACAAAGGCTCATGAAGTATTAAAAAGTCATGGTCATGAACAAAGTATCAGCGCCCTGAGCAATTTGCAGAAATTAATCTCAGAAAACGAGAGTAAAAGTCGCAAACTGGAATCGGAAATCAAAAGAATATCTCACTTTGAAAATGCATTAAAGGAAAAGGAACAAAAACTGGAATATCAACGTCTCCATCTTATTGAAGATGTCGAGGAAGTTAAGAAAGACATTATCGCTAAAACGGAGGCGGAGATAAATATTATTTTTGAAGCCTTAAAAAATCCCGATCTCAAAATGCACGAAGTAATTAATGCCAAGCGCCGTCTTAAAGAACTTGAAGATGACGAAACGGAAATAATTGAACGTCATAAAGAAGAAATTTCCGTTGGCGATTATGTGTCGCTTTCGGAGTTGAATATTACGGGAAGAGTTGAACGAATTAGCGGCAATCGCGTGTTCATCATCTCTTCTGATGGCATTAAATTCACC
>JAEWLX010000049.1 GCA_023457325.1 Bacillota bacterium
CAATATTGGCCCCCAGTCTACCACAGCCGATAATAATTACTTTGTTTCTCATAAATATTAAGACCTCAAGTTTATGGTCGCGATTAATACGCTAAATGTATTATACAACCATAATTAAGTAAATAGAATGAACGCTTTTTCCATCTTTGTAAACATTTTTTGATTCCTTCCTTTTTCTTTGTAAGAAAATGGTCTAAACTATTTAATTGCTGGAAAGACAAAAAAGACATGAAGAAATACTTTAAACTTATTAAGGAAGCCATGGAGGGAATTGGAAAGATTTATATTTTCCATTTCATCATTCTTTTCTTCTCTGTTTTCTTTATGGTTCTGTCGAGTTTCACCAGCAAGATTTTAATTGATACAATCAAGGGTGATATTTTTGATGCTCCTCAAGCTGGATCTTTAGAACTTTTTATCGCCAATATTTTCGGTGGCCCTCAGTTTTTAAGCGAAAACTTATGGGTCTTTTCGATAATTATTGTCACAATCGCACTTGCGGTTGCGCTTTTGGCTTTTTCGCGCTTCTTAATTCGTTCATATATTGGTCCTGGCGTTTCCCGCAACATTCAATTAAAGCTTTTTTACCATATTGAGCATCTGCCCTCTAGTTTCATGAAAAAGTCACGGAGCGGAGACGTTATCCAAACTTGTACGCGTGATGAGGAGGTCTTTCGCCGTTTCATGACGCGAGAAATGTATTCAATCGTTTATACCTTTTTAATCGTCGTATTTTCATTTTCTATTCTCTTTTCGATAAATTGGAAAATAGCATTAGTGTCGATGACTTTAATTCCTTTTCTATTCATCTACTCTTTCTTTATTATTAAAGAAGTACGCATTCGATACCGTAAAACCGATGATTCAGAAGGATTAATGACCGCAAAAATCGAAGAAAATCTCGCTTCTGTTCGCGTGGTGAAAGCGTATAATAACGAAGCGTATGAAATCGAGAGTTTTGAAAAAAGTCTTAATGATTATCGCAAGAAATATATTCATTGGCGTAAACTTTCGGCCTTCTTCTTCTCATCGAGTGATATTTTTGTTTTTGGTCAAATTTTATTAACAACTCTTTTTGGTGTGGCCCTAGCATATAGTGGAGATATAACTGTCGGTACGCTTGTCGTCAGCTTTACATTTGTAAACATGATGGTATGGCCGATTCGTGATGTGGCAACAATCCTTTCTAATATGGCGCGAGCAATCGCGGCCATGGATCGCTTACTTATTATTCTTAATGAACCAGTTGAGGATATTGTTTCTGGTGATAAGCCAAAAATTAATGGCGAAATTATCTTTGAAAACGTCGCTTTTCAGTTCGATGACGCAAAAGAGCCGGTTCTTCACGATGTTAATTTAAAAATTAAAAAAGGCGCGACTGTCGCTGTATTAGGTAAAACAGGAGCGGGAAAATCGACTTTGGCTTACTTGCTAACTCGTCTTTATGATCCGACAAAAGGTCGCATTCTTATCGATGGTCAAGACATAACGGAAATCTCGCGTTCACATCTAAGACAAAATGTCGCGACTGTATTGCAAGAGCCCTTCCTTTTTTCTAAGACAATAATCAGCAATATTCGGATTGCCAATCCAAGCGCAAGCGAAGAAGAGGTTTATAAAGCCGCGCGAATCGCTGATATTCACGACAATATTTTGACATTTAAGCAAGGATATGAGACACCGGTTGGCGAAAAAGGCGTCACTTTATCTGGTGGTCAAAGACAGCGCTTAGCCATTGCTAGAACTATCATTAACAAAGCGCCCATTTTAATTTTCGATGACTCGTTGAGTGCTGTTGACACTGAAACAGACATTAACATTCGTTCTGCCTTAAAGAAACGTTCCGAGGAGACGACAACACTTATTATCACACATCGAATCGCCACGGCTAAGGATGCCGATTTAATCATCGTTTTAGAAAACGGAACAATCAGCGAACAAGGGACGCACGAACAATTAATCGCAAGAAAGGGTTTGTATCAACGCGTGTACGAGATACAAACAAAGCTTCAATAGTATGGCAAATTTTGCATTCGAAGAAGAAAAATTGCCAACCAAGTTTAATCTCGGCGTCTGGCGTAAGATGTTCCGCTATACTCTAAGAAACTGGCCTCTTTTAATCGTGCTTGCTTTATCAATGCTTTTAACAACTTTCTATGATTCAAGTTTTATGCCCTTGATGAATGCTGCGGCGATTGAAGCAATACCAACCATTGGTTTGTCGGGAAGTATCGTTAATATGGTTATTAATGTAAACTTAATTTTTGGAATAAGTTTCTCGGTTAATTTTTATCAATACGCCCTCATTTTTGGAAGTGGAATTATTATTCGCTCACTCAGCATTTTTGTAACTTTCTTTGTCACTAATTATTTCGATATGCTGATCAATACATCTTTAAGACGCGATGCTTTTAGACGCGTTCAGGAACTTAGTTTTTCCTATTTCGATCGTACTCCTTCTGGATGGTTAATTGCCCGTATGCAAAACGATACGGCATCAATCAGTGATATTTTATCGTGGGGCGTTATTCGTGTCGTTTGGATTTCATTTGAACTTGCTTTTACGCTGACGACAATGTTTTCTCGCGATGTGATGTTATCGCTTGTTATCCTATCAACCGCGCCGATATTGATTATTATTACGCCACTATTCCAAAGAGTGCTTCTTAAAGCTCATCGTCGAGCGCGCAACGCCTATTCAAACTTTGTTCGTTGGTTGGCCGAATGTATTAATGGTGTTAAAACAATCAAAACGTTAAATGTTGAAGAAAAAATGTATCGTGAGGCTAAAGAAGTT
>JAEWLX010000050.1 GCA_023457325.1 Bacillota bacterium
TAACGTAGAGTTGCTACCGTGATTTTTCATCCTTGTTTCACGGTTCTTGATAAGACAAATCGATATTGTCGAAGTTATTGTAAAAAGAAAATGCCCGTTAGTCAAGGGCATTACTTAAATTATTTTATAATTTCACCATATAGAGGCGTATTAAGATCGTAAGAGGCATTAGCCGCATTGCTCTCATCTGTATCGATGTGAACGGCGGTCGCAAATCGTTCGCTAACGCGGACAACAACATCTTTAAATATTACGCCACGCTCGGGAGTATTAATGTCAATCATGATAACATCTCCGTTTTTTACACCGGCCTTCTCAGCATCTTCGGGGGTCATGTGGAGATGGCGTTTTGCAATAATAACCCCTTCTTCAATGTCGACACTTCCCATAGGTCCGACAATTTTTACAGGTGCACTTTTGGTAACATCTCCTGATTCGCGAATGGGAGCAATTAACCCTAAAGTGCGAGCATCGGTCATTGAAACTTCAATTTGCGTTTTGGGGCGAACTGGTCCTAAGACAACAACATTCTTGATTGTCGATTTTGGACCGACAACATCGAGTCTAGTCGTGCTGACATACTGGCCTGGTTGTGATAATGGTTTTTTTGCTTCAAGCGCAAATCCTTTGCCACACAAAATTTCGAGATGATCACTGGAAAGGTGAATGTGTCGTGCGCTTGTTTCGATTAATACTTTCATGAGTAACTCCTATCAAATTCCTCATTATTTTATCACATTTCAGATGGCAAATTAAGAAAATGCCATTATTTCTTTATTTTAATAATAAAGTCGGTATAATGGCGGTTAGGGAGGTAAAACAATGGAAAAAGAAAACGTCTCAACCGCTTTACTTGAAGAACTTATTAAAAACCGACAGGTCGAAAAAATACGACAATTGTTTGAACTCGTCCCTACTATTGATATCGCTGAAGTGGCAAACGAGATTTCTGACATTCGCGATTTGGTTTTCGTTTTTAAAACCGTCAAAAGCGATTATACGGCTGAGTTTTTTACCGATTTATCAGCAGATGTCCAAGAGAAGTTAGTTCATCTTTTCACCGATAGCGAACTCGTCAATCTATTAAGTGCTTCTTATACCGATGACATTGTCGACTTTATGGAAGACATGCCAGCTAATCTCGTATCAAAAATACTAAAAGTCGTCGATAAGAAAACACGAACCGACATTAATCGCCTTCTTAATTACAAAGAAGATACTGCCGGGTCAATCATGACGACAGAATATATTGAACTGGATAGTGCTTTATCAGTTAAAGAGGCGATTGAAAAAATTCGCGTTATCGGTCAAGATGCCGAAACAATCTACACCATCTTTGTCACTGACAAAAAGCGTAATTTTCTTGGAACAATCGACCTTGATCAGTTCGTTTTTTCTAAGCCTGATCAAAACATCGAAGAAATCGCCGATAAAGCAGCGATTACAGTTGGAGTCAATACCGACCAAGAAGATGTTGCCTCCATATTTAAACGATATAACTTAAACGCCATAGCTGTTCTTAATGAAGACCAAAGACTAACTGGTATTATCACAATTGATGACATCGTCGACGTAATGGAGCAAGAGGCCACTGAAGATATGTCAAAAATGGCTCTTGTCACCCCTTTAGAAGACTCGTATAAAGACACTGGGGTTATTAAAATGGCATTAAAAACAACGCCTTGGCTCGTAGCTTTAATGATCATGGCTGTTTTCTCATCGATGGTTTTATCTTCATTCCAAGATGTCTTATCCTCCCTTGCAATTTTATCTGTATTTATTCCCGTGTTAATGGACACTGGTGGTAACTCTGGTGGACAGACTATCGCCTTGATGATTCGCGGTATCGCTGTTGGCGAATTTGGACCGAAGGATTTTTTGCGCATTTTATGGAAAGAATTTCGGGTTGCCTTACTAGTTGGCTTAATGGTCTCTGTCTTTGCTTTTGGCCTATTTATTGGTGAGATGTATTTAGGCATCGTTCATTACGCTCCCGAAAACATCACAGGCACCGCTTTATTTTTAGAAAGAATGAAAATTAGCGGCTTGGTCTCGATCACTTTGTTTATAGCGATTGTCATTTCAAAGTGCCTTGGCGTAACAATACCGATGATTGTCCGTGCTTTGAAAAAAGACCCAGCCCTTATCAGTGCGCCTTTCATAACCACAATTGTTGATGTCTCGGCATTATTGATATACTTTTTTATCAGCACACAAATTTTCCAATTAGTGTAATTGATATTTATTAAATATTTCTTTATAATTACATTCGCTGTCAAGCAACAGTGCGCTGGTGGCGGAATGGTAGACGCGTACGTTTGAGGGGCGTATAGGGCAACCTGTGTGAGTTCAAGTCTCATTCAGCGCACCACTTGATTAAAAAACCGATTTAGTCGGTTTTTTATTTTCTTGCAAATAACAATTTCTGCTTTGTCATGTTTATTTTATGACAATCGTTTCAAGGCATTCGGTGTTATACTTATGTCCGATATACTTATGAAT
>JAEWLX010000051.1 GCA_023457325.1 Bacillota bacterium
CCGCCACGACCACGTAATCCTGACTTTAAAATTTCATCTATAACT
This sequence comes from Bacillota bacterium, assembly GCA_023457325.1. Classification (GTDB taxonomy): domain Bacteria; phylum Bacillota_I; class Bacilli_A; order RFN20; family CAG-826; genus UBA1424. Next base: position 46 of record JAEWLX010000051.1, read on the forward strand.
TCCTGACTTTTCATTGTTGTAACAACTTTATGAAAAGCTCTGAATGAACCATAACCAAGGGCTTCATCAAGATTTTCAGGATTGATAATGCCGCTACCATAAAGAGCGATTTTAATTTGCTTTTTAAAGAAATCAATATCCTTCTCGGTTCGAGCTGGTTGATTAGTTTTTGGATCGATATAAATTAAATCATCGATGATTTTGCCACCAATTACGTCTTCTTCGATAATACGGTCAACATCTTCCGGTTTAACCATACGATAAAGAGTTTCACCAGGATAGACACGAATAAAAGGACCTTGTGAACAAAAGCCAAAGCATCCGACAGTGTCGACGCTAACTTTATCTTGAAGACCTTTTTCTTCTAATTTGGCTTTTAATAAACTGATAATGTCTCCAGCACCAGTCGATATACAGCCTAAACCACCACATACAAGCAAAGCTTTTGTGCCGGTTGCGCCACTAAATTTTTGGGCTAAACATTTTTCGCAAGAACGAATTTTATTAACAAGTTCTTGAGGAGTATTGATTCTCATTAGTTGGCTCCCCCTTCATATTCTTTAATTATTTTTTCGACACGATCGACGGTGAGATTAGCGTATACTTTACCATTAATTGTGACGGCCGGAGCGATGGCACATGCCCCAATACAACGAAGTGCATCCACAGTAAACTTTCCGTCAGGTGTTGTCTCGCCCGGTTTAATTTTTAAAAGTTCGCAAAACTTATCAATAATGTTTTGGCTTCCTTTTACATAGCAAGCTGTTCCAAGACAAACGCCGATAATGTACTTGCCTTTTGGTTTGAGCGAGAAAAACGAATAGAAAGTGACAACCCCATATATCTCGGCGACAGGAATATTCATTTCTTCAGAAACGACTTCCTGAACTTCGAGAGGGATATAACCGAATTCTTCTTGGATTTGCGACAAGACAACGAGTAAGGGAGTAGGTTCATCTTTATGAGATGCAACAATTTCCTTAATCCTTTTCTTGGCATGTTCTTGAATGACTGCCATTATTTATCCTCCGGATGTTTTAAAAATAACGCATAAATGCACCTTTAATATGATAGGTAAGTATCTTATATTTTTCAATATAAAGTTGGGAAATGTCCTATTGTATGGGCTTACATTGGACAATCAAAAAAGGAGCGAATTCGCTCCTAATTGTTTTTAGTGAATAATATCTTCGACTTTTCGTTTGCCTTGGCGTCCGGGCTTGAACTCAATATCACCCATTTTAATAGCCTTCACTGGGCAAACATGGTAGCAAAGAAGACAGCCAACACATTTCTCTTTATTAACTGATGGCAATCGTTTCTCACTGTCCCAATCAATCGCTTGATGGGCGCCATCATAACATGAGATGTAGCAGCGCCCGCATTTAATACATTCCTCTTCGACAATTTTTGGATATATTTTATAGTCGCGATCAAGTTCTTCGGCGGGAATGAGATTGCGGTTTGCTAAACCAACTAATTCGCTGAGATGACTAACCCCTTGCTCATCCATATAATGCATTAGACCGTTTTTTAAATCATCAATGATGCGATAACCATATTGCATGATGGCTGTCGTGATTTGTAAAGTGGACGCGCCAACAAGGATAAACTCAGCAGCATCCTCCCATGTTTCAATACCGCCCATTCCTGAAATAGCCACATCTTTGAGTCTTTCATCAGCGCGCATTTGTTGAATAAAGCGCAAGGCGATTGGTTTGACAGCTTTTCCAGAATATCCAGATACGGATGATTTACCATTAATAATTGGAAGACCGACTTTGCGATCAAGGTCAATATTACATATTGATTTGACGGTATTAATGGCTGCTATTCCATCTGCGCCGCCTTCTAAACAGGCGACAGCAACCGGAACCATGTCAGTAATATTTGGAGTCATCTTAGCCAGGACGGGCAGCTTGCTACCGCGTTTGACGGCTTGTGCGTATCTTCGACAAAGATCGGGATTTGTGCCGACGTCACTTCCCATTGCATGGGATGTCATCTGCGGGCATGATAAATTCATTTCCAACATATCTGCACCGGCTTCTTCGGCCAGGCGAGCTAGCTCTTCCCATTCCTTTTCATTTGAGCCCATAATTGAGGCGATTAAAACTTGATAAGGAAACTCTTTTTTTAGACGACGAATATCCTCGAGATTTTGATCGAGAGGATGCTCAGCAATTTGCTCCATGTTTTTAAAACCGACAAACGGAGTATTTTCTTTATTTAACTTATCAAAACGGGGTGATACTTCGTCAACGACAAAATCGTAATAACCTAGTGTCTTAAAAACAACGCCACCCCATCCAACACCATATGCCTTTTTACACATATCATAGCAATTGCCAACAGGTGATGAAGATAGACAGAAAGGATTGGGAAAGCGAACACCAAGAAAATTTACCGACAAATCTTTTTTAATCATCTTATCTTCCTCCAAGGCGACTATGAATGAGTGAGGCAACATCCTTACCCGTTCTAACGGCCGCCACAACCGTTTTATCTAAGTGGGCAATATCGCCCGCCACAAAAACCTTTGGATCGTTTGTAACATACCCTTGAATGTCTGATTCGCCATTAACAATGCGAATACCATCCAAACCGGTGACATCGGGATATTGGCCTATAGCCAATACAATCATATCAGCTGTAATTTTTATCTCGCTTGGTATTACGCGATGTTTAAAAGTAACCGTTTTACCATCAGCAGATACGGGTACATAACCATCAATAATCGATACTCCGAGTTTTTGAGCAAAACTCAATTCCTTCTTTGAAGCTCTAAATTCATGAAATTCTTCATAGACGACATCAGTAATATTCTTGACGCCTAGCAGTTTCAAAGTAACATCAACATCCATAGCCACATCGCCTCCACCGATAACTAAAACGTTTTCTGGAAGTTTAACTTTTCCTTTACTGTCCTTAATACGTTTTAATAAGTTAACAGCGATTTCGACATGGGGATTATTTTCTAACATCGCGAGTTTTTTTCCGTAACTGGCACCGACGGCGATAATGACCGCATCATTATCTTTTTTAAGTGTCTCCAGAGCAATATCTTTTCCAACATGACAATTAAGGTGGATATTGACACCTAGTTCGGTGACATATTCTATTTCCTTGTCGACAATATGCGTCGATAAACGATATTCAGGAATCCCATACCGTAGATAACCACCGGCTTTTTCATCTTTTTCGTAGATATTTACTTCGTATCCGAGGCGAGCAAGTGAGGCACTGGCTTGCAATGCGGCTGGACCGCTGCCGACAATCGCGATCTTTTTACCGTTTAAACGGCCTTTCTTAAGAATATGCATCCCTGCATCTTCTTCAAAATCAGTGATAAAACGCTGAATTCGTCCAATATCAATTGGAACATCGATTCCGGAACGAGCACAACCTTTTTGGCAATATTTTTCTGTCGGGCAAACACGGGCACAAATTGAACCTAGCACGTTATTTTCGCGGACTACTTCAGCCGCACCCTTAAAATTACGAAAACGAACAGCACGAATAAAACGTCCGGGATCAGTACCTGCCGGACAATCTTTGGAACACGGAGCATCAAGGCATAAGAGACAACGACTAGCTTCTTCACATACAGTGAGTGGCGTATATGCCGGCTCGAGTTCCGCTAAGTATTTTTTGTTCATGGAAAACTCCTTATATTACGATAATTGTAGCATTTAGAAAGATTCAAAAAAAGATGGCTCGTATCCTTTAAGTCATTGCAAAAAGAAAACGACTCTTGCAAGCCGTTAATTCTTTTATGCTTATCGAACCCAGGTAACGAGTACGCGTTTGGCGTTGTCACCGCGACGATTATCAGCTTTGAGCGCTCTGGTGTAACCACCATTGCGAGCCTTAAAGGCTGGACCTAAATCATCGAATAGTTTATCAAGAGCGGTAATGCTTTCTTTTTCATTGACAATAACTTTGCGAAGAACACTTGCCGCCTGCCGTCTGGCGTGTAAATCCCCGCGTTTTGCAAGGGTAATCAAATGATCAGCTAGTTTTTTAAGTTCTTTAACAACTCCTGATGTAACGACGACTTTTTCATGAACAATTAGTTCGGTGACGACGTTACGGAGCATATTTTTACGCTTGCTGGCCGTATAGGCGGCTTTGAAGCGGACACCGGTTTTGCCGTGTACGTTTTTACGTCCTTGTGCTGCCATGTTTCCTCCTATTCCGCCACATAATCACGGAAGCCTAAACCCATCGCTTGAAGTTTATCTTTGATTTCTTTTAGCGATTTCTTTCCGAGATTGCGGACTTTCATCATTTCTTCTTCGCTTCTTTGCACTAATTCGCGAATCGTTTGAATGCCAGCTCTTTTTAAACAGTTATAACTTCTAACTGATAAATCAAGCTCTTCGATAGCTCTATCGCCGATATCATCAACAGGCGTTTCAACTTCTTCTTTAATGATATTAATATCGCGAGTAAGTTCTTGAAGTTGTAAGAATTCTTCGAAATGACCAATTAAGATGCGACTTGATAAAGCGACGGCATCCTGTGGTGACATCGAACCATTTGTCCACACTTCGAGTGTAAGACGATCGAAGCTTGAATCATGGCCAACGCGTGTTGGCTCAACAATGTAGCTAGCCTTCGTAACAGGCGAATAGTTCGAATCAGTGGAAATAACGCCGACCGGTTGATGCGAACGGCTACTTTTGTTGCCTTCGCTTGTCACATAGCCACGACCATTGCGGGCATACATGACCATTTTGAGATGACCTTCTTCAGTGAGATGGGCAAGTTCAAGATCGGGATTAATAATCGAGACAAAGGCTGGTAATTCCATATCTCCAGCTTTTAAAGTGGCGGGACCTTTTACATCAATTTCGATGCGTTTCGGTTTGTCGTCTTCGTCGTCAATCTTTAAGACTAAATCTTTAAGATTTAAGATAATAGCGGTTACGTCTTCTTCAATGCCTGGAAGGGCAGAGAATTCGTGGCGCGCGCCTTCGATTTCGACGGCGAAAACACTGGCGCCGGGAAGGGCGCTTAGCAATACTCTGCGAAGAGCATTACCGATGGTAAGACCGAATCCTCTTTCAAGAGGTTCGATAACGAACTTTCCATAGTTTGATGTGCTATCAACGATAGCGGTTTTGAATGCCATTTTCTCAAACGGACGTGGTAATCTTGACATAGTGACTATCTCCTTTCATTAACCGCGCGGACGCTTTGGTGGGCGGCATCCATTATGCGGAATTGGGGTCGTATCGGTAATCGTTTGAATTGTCAGTCCAGCGGCTTGTAATGAGCGAATTGCTGATTCACGGCCTGGACCAGGACCTTTGACGTTAACATCAACGGTTCTTAGACCTTGATCGAAAGCGATTTTGGCGGCGGCATCACCGGCTAAACCGGCAGCAAAGGGCGTCGATTTTTTCGCTCCTTTGAAGCCAAGGGCTCCGGCACTGCTCCAAGCAATGGCGTTACCAGCCTCATCTGTGATGGTTACAATGGTGTTATTAAATGTTGAATGAACATGAGCCACACCTTTTGTAAAGGCTCTCTTTATTTTCTTTTTGCGTGTTGTTGTTTTTTTAGCTTTTGCCATGTTTATGCCCTCCTAATTATTTGGCGGCCATCTTCTTGTTGGCGATGGTTTTTCTCTTACCCTTGCGAGTACGAGCGTTAGTTCTGGTTCTTTGACCGCGAACTGGTAAGCCTTTACGGTGGCGAATGCCACGATAACAACCGATTTCCGTAAGTCTTTTGATGTTTAAAGCGACTTCACGACGAAGATCGCCTTCGACGCGGTTCTTTGCGACTTCAGCGCGAATAGAAGTCAGTTGTTCTTCGCTCAAATTCTTGACGCGAATATCCTCACTGATGTTGCAGGCGCTTAAAATCTTTTTACTTTTCGTCTGACCGATACCATAAATATAGGTAAGGGCAATGACGACTCTTTTTTCGTTTGGTATGTCTACTCCGACAATACGTGCCATAAATTTGTTACTCCTTTTTAACCTTGTCTCTGCTTGTGCTTAGGATTCTCGCAAATGACCATGACTTTGCCTTTGCGTTTGATGACCTTGCACTTATCGCAGATTGGTTTGACTGAAGGTGCTACTTTCATAAATTGTTCCTCCGTGTTATTTCTTCTTATTAAATGTTGAAGAATTTGCGTTTTTGTATCTAAACGTGATACGGCCCCGTGTTAAGTCGTAGGGTGATATTTCGACCGTTACGACATCTCCGGGAAGAATGCGAATATAATGCATGCGAATTTTTCCCGAAACGTGAGCCATGATAATAACGCCGTTTTCCAATTTGACTTTGAATTGGGCGTTGGGCAAGGCCTCCACGACAGTTGCCTCGACTTCGATAACGTCAGTTTTAGCCATTCTCGTTTCCTCCTTGTTTGAGCATTGTTAGTATTTCATAACCTGTGCTGGTGACGACGACTGTGTTTTCGTAATGGCTGCATAAGCTGCCATCTTTCATCTTTACGGTCCAACCATCATTTTTGATGATGACATCAGGTTTACCCTGAGCGACCATCGGTTCGATAGCGAGGCACATTCCTTCTTTTAATACTGGTCCGGTATTCGGTTCGCCAATATTTGGAATATAGGGGTCTTCGTGCAAATTTTGACCAATGCCGTGACCTGTATATTCCCGAGGAAGGGAATAACCGTTATCCTCATTGTGCTTTTGAATCGCGTGAGAGATATCTCCTAAATGGATTCCTGGTTTAATCAAGGCGACTGCCTTGAAGAAACTTTCTTCTGTAACGCGAACAAGCTTTGCGGCTTCCGCACTTATTTTGCCAACTGGATAAGTCCGACAAGCATCGCCGACATAACCTTTTAAGGTCGCGCCGACATCACATGAGACGATATCGCCTTCTTTTAAGATGTGATGCTTACTCGGTATCCCGTGGACAAGCGTGTCATTGACGCTGACACAGATGGCACCCTTAAAGCCATTATAGCCAAGGAAAGTGGGATGTGCGTTATGACTTCGAATAGTTTTTTCGGCTTCATCGGCGATTGCTTGCGTGCTGATTCCCGGTCGAATGATTGCTTCTAGTTTTTCAAAAACCTTGGCAACAACTTGTCCGGCTTCGCGCATTAACGCAATTTCTCGCGGCGATTTGACGATAATCATCTATTCTCGGCCTCGATGAGCGAGATAATTTCTTTAAGCAAGACATGGAGATCTTTCGTTCCGTCAAAGGAATGAAGGAGTCCGCGTTCTGCATAGAAATCAAGTAAGGGCCTTGTTTGTTCATAATAGTGTCCGAGACGAACCCTGAGGGCTTCTTCGTTGTCATCGGCTCTTTGAATCAAAGGACCGCCACAAACATCACAAACACCATCGACTTTTGGCTTCATCGTATCGACGTGATAAGGAGTCCCACATGCTTTGCATACGCGTCGTCCACATATGCGGCGAATGAGTTCTTTTTCATCAGCGTCGATATTAATCACGACTTCAACTTCGCGACCGATTTCTTTCGTGAGCGTTTCCAAAGCTTCAGCTTGGGGAATCGTTCTTGGAAAACCATCGAGAAGGTAGCCTTTTTGACAATCGTCTTTCGCGAGTCGCTCACGCACGATTCCGATTGTCACATCGTCAGGAACTAAGTGTCCATCGTCTATATACCGCTTGGCGAGCAAACCGAGCTCAGTGCCCTGTTTCATCGCTTCGCGAAACATATCTCCGGTGGAAATATGTGGTATATCGTATTTAGATATCAAGCGTTTAGCTTGCGTACCTTTTCCCGCACCAGGCGGGCCCATCAAAATAATATTCATTATCTCCGTGCTCCTTGCGCGGCTTCTTCAAAGCTTTTTCCAGCGAGAAGGCCGTCGATTTGATTGTTAATTTCAATCGCGACACCAGCCACGATGATTAAGCCTGTACCACCAATCGCAAGACTTGAACTCTCGCCAAAGATACCACTGAGAGTCAAAACGACAGGTAAGGCAGCGATGAAGGCTAATGCCATAGCACCCATGACCGTTACACGATTGACAACTTTTTTGACATAACGCTCAGTTTCAAGTCCAGGACGAATTCCCGGAATGTAACTTCCGTTTTTTCTGAAGTTATCAGCCAGTGTTTCGGGGGCGATTTGCATATTAGCATAGAAGAAACAAAAGACAACGATTAAGAAAAGATAAATTAATAAACCCCAAGGCATACCCCAAGTTGTACCATTCACACCAGGCATTTCCGTCATCTCACTATAGGAGAAAACTTTTAGCCACGCCGCATTCGTGTTAGTGCTGATGAAGCTGGCGATGACTGATGGTGCCATTAAAATTGAACTGGCGAAGATAACAGGGATAACTCCTGATGAGTTAAGTTTAATCGGCAGGAAAGAGGCTTTAGACATCGATTGTCCTTGTCCACCGCTTTTGCCCGAATGTTGAACTGGTATTTTGCGCTTTGAAAGTTCGATGAAGACTACAAAGGCAATAATAAGGACAAAGGCTAAGATATAAATGCCGAATTGGAATGAACCTTTGATGAGTTCATTTGTACCGTGGCCCATATTTTGTGTCACCCACTTACGGAAAGCGGTGGCGATTTGAATGGGAAGATTACGGACAATACCAGCAAAAATAATAACCGAAATACCATTACCTAAACCTTTTGATGTAATTTGATCACCGAGCCACATCGTCAACATCGC
>JAEWLX010000052.1 GCA_023457325.1 Bacillota bacterium
CATTAAAGACAGCGCAGTTGCTTCTCCGAGTTCAACAAAAATTAATGGAACATTCCAAATAGATGATGGCACTGCCCTAGATTTCTCGGGCCCATTCATGAGTGCAGTCGGCGCCTATCCAGCTGCAATGCCTCGCTTCCAATCCACCGGCGGAGAAGTCGCGCTCTTTGATGGCGAAAAGCTTGTCAATGCGCAAAACCAGCCAATCACCCCTTACGTTTATACAAATACTAATTACTTCACTGGCGATTATATGAACATCTACTATAACATCGGATCGGGCGACGGTTTCATGGGTATGATTTTCGAATTAGTTGATCGCCCAGCCTAAAAAGGGTTTATTCAAAAAAAGAACGGGCGATGCCCGTTTTTTATTTTCTTCAATCTATTCCAACTGCTCGAGTACTTCTTTAAAATAATCAGGCATCGCACAAGTATAGGTTACTTCTTTATGAGTTGTGGGGTGAATCAATGTTAATTCCTTGGCATGTAATAATTGGCCACCCTCATAAATAGTGTCCTTCTTCTTTTTGTAAAGCGGATCTCCGACTAAGGGATGCTTGATATATTCAAAATGAACGCGTATTTGGTGCGTACGGCCTGTTTCTAGACGGCATTCGACTAAAGTCGCCTGTTGATATCTTTTTAAGACTTTGAAGTGCGTAACAGCCTCTTTTCCGTCATGGAGGTCCACCGCCATTTTCAAACGATTTTTCTTGTCGCGACCTAACGGGGCAATAATTGTGCCTTCATCTTCGAAAATGACATCGTGAACAAGAGCGATATAAACGCGCCTCATTGTATGTTTTTTTAATTGGGCGGCTAACTCATTATGGGCTCGATCATTTTTGGCGATAGCAAGAAGGCCCGAAGTATCTTTATCGATACGATGAACGATGCCCGGGCGGTATTGGCCGTTGATGGTGCTCAGTTTCTTCGTGTGAAACATCAAAGCATTAGCAAGAGTCAAATTCTTATTGCCAGCCCCAGGATGAACAACCAGACCGCGTGGCTTATTAACAATCAAGATATCATCGTCTTCATAGACAATGTCTAAGGGAATGTATTCGGGAATAAGCGTTGATGATGAAGCTTCGCGATGAACAATATTGATGACATCATCTTTTTGTAAACGATAGCTAGCTTTAACTTTTTCGTTATTGACAAAAACATAGCCATCATCAATCATTTTTTGAATGTGGCTTCGCGAAATATCGCTTAATAAATTAACTAGTGCCTTATCAAGACGAAGTCCAATCTCAGTTAATACTTTATGATTTCTCGTTTTTGTTTCCATCTTTCTTCATCTTCTCTTCCAAGTATTCTGGGGAGGGTTTTGACAAATCTTCTTTGTCTTTCTTTTTTAAACTGGTTTTAACATCATCAATGACAATGGTAAAAAGAAGAACGATGACTCCGACAACAAGTGAAGTATCAGCGATATTGAAAGTCGCAAAGCGATTTCCCCAAAATTCAAACGACAAGAAGTCCACGACCCCACTAAAACCAACCACTGATGGCCAATACAAAGCGCGGTCAACGAGATTACCATAAGCGCCAGCAATCATCATTGCGATGCCAATTTTCATGGCAGTATTCAATGTTTTATATTTTATAATATAAAATATTAACATTCCTGTGCCGATAATAACCGAGACAGCAATGAAGAAAAGGCGCCACCCGAGATCACCTGTGTTGCCAAGGCCAAAAGCGGCTCCTTGATTAAAGGAAAGGCGCAAATAGAAGAAATTTTCAATGACACTAATTTCTTGATAGAGATTCATGTTTTTAACGACAATCCATTTGCTGACAAGGTCGATGACGAAAAGAAGAAGAATAAGCCACGCAAAAGACAAAAAGAAATCATTTAAAATGTCTTTGATGCTTTTTGTTTTAAAATAGGTGCGAATCTTTTCTAACATTATACTTTCTCCTTTAATACATCGTTACATCTTTGGCAAACCATATGCTCTTCATGAACGTGCAGTTGGTCGACATAGTTCCAACAACGGGGACATTTTTGTCCATTCGCCCGCGATACCACTATTTCTTGCTTTGAGTTCAATTCCACTTTTGAAACAACAAATAGACGGGCCAATTCAGCAGGGTTTTTTTCCATTTTAAGATGCTTAATGACATCATTTTTTCCATAAAGCGAAACAGTGGCTTCTTGTGAAGAGCCGATTAACGAAGAAGAGCGAGCTTCTTCAAGTTTTTTTAAGACTTCATCGCGCAGGCTCATAAATGATTCGTAATTGTTAATTACGTCATCAGAATATTCTTTTGATACTTTCGGATAATCAAGCAATTGAACATTTAATAAATGATTACGGCCATAACTATGATAAATCTCGTCCATCGTAAATGGTAAAAAGGGCGTTAAAAGACGCATCAAAGTATCAGTCACTTGATATATTACATTTTGAACTTGTTTCCTTCGTAATGAGGTATGGCTATCGCAATACAAAATATCTTTGGTGATATCAAGATAAAAAGCCGACAAATCGCGTGACATGAAAGTAACGATTCGACTGATGCCGTTTCCAAAATCATATTTTTCAAAAGCGTTGATGGCATCATTTTTAACGCGTTCTAATTCAGCAAGGATAAAAGTATCGATTACTTCATAAGATTCCACTTTATCACGCGTCAAATCAAATGGTGATGATTCACCATTTGCTAAATTGCCAAGCAAAAACTTAAAGGTGTTGCGCACTTTGCGGTAAACTTCTGCCACTTGCAGGATAATGCTCTCGGAAATGCGCACATCTTGCTTATAGTCAATTGTCGCAGCCCACAATCTTAAAATGTCGGCTCCAAATTGATTTGCGACTTTACTCGGATCGATACCATTGCCTTTTGATTTCGACATTTTATCCCAATTTTCATCAACGACGAATCCGTGGGTAACGCAGTCTTTGAAAGGCGAAGTCTTAAAACAAGCTGTCGCAATCGTTAGCGATGAGTTAAACCAACCACGATATTGATCATTACCCTCGATATATAAATCAGCCGGAAATTTTAAGCCACGGTCTTTAAGCACACCATTAAATGATGAACCGCTATCAAACCAAACATCCATAATGTCTTTTTCTTTGCTGAAAATGCCATTTGGCGAGTGGCTGTTTTTGTATCCTGGCGGCAATAAATCTTTTGCTTCTTTTTCATACCAAACATCAC
>JAEWLX010000053.1 GCA_023457325.1 Bacillota bacterium
TGTGTTAACATTAATAAAGAATAGGAGAATATGATATGCAACTTTTCGACGCAATAAAAAGACGACAATCAATTCGCGAGTTCGACAAAGAAAAAGTTAGTGATGAGAATCTTAAGCTGATTCTTGAAGCAGCTTATCATGCGCCAATTGGACGAGCGGCATATAGTCGCTATGAGCTTTTGGTCATCAAAGATGAAGCAATAATTGAAGACTTAGCCAAGAAAATTATGCGAATCGGAATTCTTCTTAAGCACCCGTTTTTTCACGCTCCTCTCGTTATTTTTGTAACGGGAAAAGCTAATCGTGAAAGACTTGACGGTTGTGATACCGGCTGCCTTATTCAAAATATGATGCTGGCCGCTACCGAACTTGGTTTGGGGTCCTGTTTTCTTTACACTATTTCGGAAATTATTAACGGGCATCCAAAACTGCTAAACGCCCTTGGTCTTCCTGAAGGAAACACCGTTATGTCAGCCGTTGTTATTGGCCATCCCCTACAAAAAGACCTGCCCAATAAGGACAGGCCCGGAATTAAAACGACAATAATGTAATTAAGCGCCGACAACATCACTAACGGGCAACGAAAAGGCAATTCCTTTTCCGTTAGTTTCTAAGCCTGCAGCCTTGTTCACTGCCTTTAAGACAGCTTCTTTTATTTCTGCTTCAACAAGGATAATAACAATCTCTTTTTCTGGAGAAATGCTAATACCGAAAAACTTCTCCATCTCGGGGTTGCCTGTTCCTCGACCATGGAAAATGGTGCCCCCTCTTGCCCCTTCTTTTCTTGCGGCATCCATTACTAAGTCAGTGAAGCCATTGTTAACAATGCAAATGATGAGTTCGTGTCCATTCTTTTCCATAATCATTCTCCTATTGTCCTCGTATTAGACAAATATTTATAAATTGATAAACCAATTACGCTGGAAATATTTATCGCAAAAGCAATTCCCTTCGCATCTTTACCTTTTGCAAACATCTTAGCTAATTCGCTTTTTAGTTCATCAGTACGCTCGGCTTTAACAACAGAAAAGATTATATCTTTACGCACATCACTAAGTCCGAGTATATCATAAATTTCGCGAGTGGCCGTTCCTCGACCATGAGTAATAAAATTGAGGCCGACTTCGTATTTCTTTAACAAACTTAAAACATCCTTGTGGTGATTATGATTAATAACCGTCACAAAGAACTTCAAATAGGATACGGCGTGTGTTTGATTATATGGTTTTGGCGCCATATCTTTTTGCTTTAGCAAAGATGATTGATTTACGTTATCCTTTTTGCTCATTGTTTTTCCTCATCTAAATGAATAATTTGGTCATCGTTTTCTTCAATGAAACGGACTCGAGCCAATTTGATCCGTTGTTGTTCGCGAATAGTAACGTATAAGCCAAGTACTTGAATAGTAATAATGGGAATCATTGTTACTAAGGCATTCACTCCGAAGGCATAAGTCATTATATCTTGTCCGTCTCCTTCATAAAGGGTAATCGCTGCTCCAATCGCAAAAGGCAAGACAAATGATGAATTCATCGGTCCGCTAGTTATTCGACCGGCATCAAAGGCCATTGCTGAATATATTTTAGGAACAAAAAGGGCAAGTGTAAGGGCGATGACATAACCAGCAATTACAAAATATAGGATTGATATTTGTAAAACAAGTCGCATCATAGCAAAAGACATAGCAAGACCCGCTCCGATGGCAATGGCCACAAGGACAGCGCCCTTGCGTATTGTTCCTTCCGTTATGTTTTCTATTTGCGAGACAAGAACGTGGACTGCTGGCTCAAGTAAGACGGCTGACATACCAATAATTGAACCGAAAAGAATAATTAATCCCGGTCCATCATTAGCGATGCTTTCACCAATTATTCTTGCAATTGGAAGGAAACCTAGATTAACAGCTGTAAGAAAAATAACAAGACCAAGATAGGTGTAAATTAAGCCGGCAATAATACGAATCAACACTTTAATTGGCAGACGAATAGCGATTGCTTGATAGATAAAAAAGAAGGCGGTAATCGGCAATATTGCTAAAGCAACATTAAGGGCGCTTGTCCCTAATATCGTTCCAAACGATTGCGCCTGATCAAGGGCATATGTGAATGGAGTATCTTCGATAAAAAAGGAAACAATCATTACAACGAGAACCGGTCCAAGGGAAGTAAGAGCAATTAGACCAAATGAGTCTTCATCCGTTTTCTTGCCCGAACGAGTTGTGGCAATACCAATTCCTAGAGCGAGAATAAACGGGACAGTTATTGTTCCTGCTGATGCCCCGCCAGAATCAAATGACAAAGGAATAAATGAGGGATTAACGTAGTTTATTCCAAGGGCTAAAGCAAATAGAAATCCATAAAAAATAATAAGCCAAATGACTAGACTTTTTTGAAAAAGAATACGCAATATTCCAATAACCATAAAGACGCCAAAGCCAACTCCGATTAATATAATAATCAGCCACTCATTACTAATAAATGGTAGCCAGGAATCACCCAACGGAACTTGTCCAACAAGAACGCGCAAATCCGGTTCGGCTATAACGATAAAAGCGCCTAATAGAAAGAAAAGAAAAACCATCAAACCGATTTTTCTTTGGCTTGTTATTGAAGCGCCAATATATTCTCCTATCGGCGACATTGCCATGTCGGTGCCAATAGTAAATAGCCCCATACCGATTGCGACCATAAATGCCGTTATGCAAAAAGTCAAAAGGTCACGATTATCACTGATTCTTGCTAAACCAGAAAAATGCAGTATCAAAACAATGGCAACCATCGGCAAGGTTGAAATTAGTGCTGACTTAAATTTATGGAGCCACTCAAAAGACATAAAAAGCTAAATTAACCCTCATTTTTAAATTTTATCTAGATATTAGCGGATAGTCAAACCATATAAATAGGTTTGAATATTAAGACCGCAAAAGTCGACTATTTTTTGCTTTTTTTAAAAACTAATGATTTGAATTCCTCTGGCATCGGTGCCACAAACTTACACTCTTTTTTCTTAATTGGATGAATAAATGATAGTTCGTAAGCATGGAGACCGAGGCGCTTTAACGGATCAGATGGTTCTCCATATTTATCATCGCCGATCACGAAATGACCTATATGGCCTAGTTGAACGCGAATTTGATTTTTTCGACCAGAGGAAATATGAACATCAAGTAATGAATAGTCTTTGTTTTCGGATATAACCTTGTATCGAGTAATACATTCTTTTCCCACCGTTTTGTTGTGGGTTACATACATCAAATTAAGATTGTTCTCAGCTAAAAAATTGCGAAGTGTATCTTCTTTCTTTTCCATTACGCCTTCGACAATCGCATAGTAACCACGCGAGGTTACAATACTTCCCCAACTTTTCTGCAAAAGATCACGAATCTCACTTGTTTTTGCAACCATCATTACACCCGAGGTATCCTCATCTAAGCGATGCACAACATAAATGCGTTTGTGCTTATCTTTTTGCTGAACGTAATCCATCAACATTCGGTATGCCGTCCGTCCTTTTATTTTGTCACTCGCGACACTTAATAAGCCCGACGGCTTGTTGATTACGATAAATTCTTCATCCTCATAGATAATTGGAAGGTTGTTCCTTTTTTTATATGCGATTCTGTTTTTTGAAACGATTACAATGTCTTCTTTGGCCAGCATGAAATTAAACTGGGTAATCGGCGCGCCATCAACAGCCACTTGATGATTCGCGAGAATTCTTTTGACGTTATTGCGTGATAAATTAGGATGTTTTTCAAGCAGAAAAGTCAGGAGTTCAATTGGTTCTTTAACGACGAATTCTTTAATACTCTTGGGGTCAACTTCGCGACTTCTTGTTATAGAACGGCTTTTGTCATTTTTATTCATCGTTCATATATTCTATCAGTTTCGGAAGTAATTCCGAAGCAACTTTTCGACCAAGTAAATACACTTTTAATAGTTCGCTTTTGTCTTTTTCCGTTCTTTTAAGAAGAATGGGAATTTCTGGCCGAATGACAAAAGCCTTTCCTTCTTTTTCTAGACCTTCTAATTCACTGGCGTCTTCGTTATACTTAGCAGGATATTTCAAGACGGTATTTATTAAGTTGGGGTATTTACCATATAAAGCTTTTAGAGCCGTTTTGTGTTGCTTCTTATTAAGATTCTTGCGGTATTCTTTATCTCGTGTTGTTATAACAACAATTCTCTCATAGCCGTCCGCAAACGCTTTTTGAAATGGTATAGGCGTTGATAGGCCACCATCAAGGCACGGCTCGCCTTCAACAAATACTGGTGCGCTGAGAAAAGGCAGTGAAGACGATGCCGCTATCGCTTTATAAAAGTCATCGCATTCGCCTTTAATATAGTAATTGGGTTGTCCGGTTAAACAAGAAGTCGCCGCGACAACAAGTTTGGAGGGGCTTTGCTGAAATGCTTCAAAATCGAATGGCAGAACATTAGTGGCCATTTCGCCAAATAGGTAATCAAAATTAAAAAGTGATTTCTTCGTGAAAAGAAACTTGCCACTGACAAAATTTTTATCAGACATGAAATCGACAACAACGGAACGCGATCTACCAATTTGTTTTGATAAGTAATTAAGTGCAATAAGCGCTCCCGCTGAGACACCGACAACATACGGAAAGTACAAATTGTTTTCCATAAAAACATCAAGTACTCCCGCGGTAAAAGCACCTCGGACAGCGCCACCTTGTAGAACAAGTGCAATCTTTGTTTTTTCCATATTCTTATTAAATTGTATAACAAAGGCCACATAAAGAAAAATGGAGTTTATCTCCATCTTTCCTACTTATTCATCTTTCTTCTTAAACTTTTTCTTATAGTCTTTTAACAGGCGGTTTGCCTTTGTACCGTTTGCCTCTGGACAATTGCGGCAACTTCCTTTTTCTCTATTTTTGATAAAACCATAATAGACAATCAAACCGACAAGGATAACAACGGCACCCAATATTATTACATCTACCCAGTTCATACTACCATCCATCCAATCATGCCGATAATCGTCGCTAGAGTCCAAGCAATGCCTGTTTGAAAGAAGATGGCCTTGAACATCGCTTTTGTTGAACCAAGTTCTTTGCGCATTGCGCCAATTGCAGCAAAGCAAGGGGCGCTAAACAAATTAAAGACCATGAAGGCATAAGCACTCCACCCCGTGAAGAAGCCGAAAATACCTGATTCGAAAATCGCTTCGCCACTTCCTTCTAGACCAGCAATAACTTCAAGCGAACTAACAACCTGCTCTTTGGCAATAAGTCCTTGAACTGCGGAAACAGTCGCCCCCCAAGACCACGTCCCACCTAACATTGGATAAAAGAGCCAGGCAAAGGCATTACCAATACCAGCCAATATGCTGTTTTCGATGTGATATATTTCGCCATCAATATAATTGAAGGTCCAGGTAAATGATGCAAGAAACCAAACAGCAATCGAACAAAGAACAATAATAGTTCCCGCTCTTTTTATAAAGGACCATGTTTTATCAGAAACATCGCGAAAAACATAAACGGCACTTGGTGCATGATAATTTGGAAGTTCGGAAAGATATGACGAGAAAGAGTTCTTATACACAAACTTTTTCAAAATCATGGCGGAGACAAGAATAACAATAATCGCAAAGAAATATAAACTAAGTGTTATCAGCCAAGCGAATTGTGAAAAAAAGTATCCAGCAAAAAGAGCAATAATCGGCAGTTTTGCTGAACAAGGAACAAAGGGAGTAAGGATAGCAGTCATTTTTCTTTCTTCTTCATTTTCGACAGTTCGTGAGGCCATGATACCCGGCACACTGCATCCGCTTCCAACAATGAAAGGTATTAGCGATTTTCCGCTCAAACCAAATTTCTTGAAAATACGATCAAGGAAAAAAGAGATGCGTGACATGTAACCCGTTGTTTCTAATAAAGCGAGACACAAAAAGAGAATCACTAATTGGGGAAGAAAACTACTAACGGCACCAAAACCGGCAATTATACCATCAACCACCAGCGAGATAGCCCACGGGCTTGCCCCAATATTTTCTAATCCTTGCGCAACCAATGGGCCAAGACCTGCGATAGCAAACGGCGTTTCTCGTCCAAAAATTTCGATTGTTTCCGCGCCATCAAATAAAGCCGCGACAAAATCAACTGTAAGACCGCCAATTAATCCGACTGACAAAAAGTAGACAACCGCCATAATAAGAGCAAAAATTGGTAGACCAAAGTATTTATGCAAAAAGATACGATCTAATTTATCAGTAATTGTTTCGCCTTTATCCACTTGCGTAGAGCACTCTTCCTTGATACGGACAATATGACGATAACGTTGATCGGCGATTAACTGCTCGCTGTCCATTTCATACATTTTCTCAAGAGCGGAAACCTTTTCCGTGATTTCCTCGGTAATAAGTGGTCGATAGTCTCGATCCTTTTCAATGATTTTAACCGCGGCAAATCGTTTATGAGCAACATTGATGTTTGCTGCAATCGAAGAAATGACATTTTCTATTTCTTCATCATAGATGAAATCGTGTTTATTCTTCTTATAACTACCTTTTTTTACAATTTCAATCAACTCGTCAACACCAATATTTTTCTTGGCCGAAATTGAAACGATTGTCGTGTTAAGACGTTTTGACAAGCAGTCGATATTAACCGTGATTCCGCTTTTTTCTAAGACATCAGACATATTCAAAGCGATGATGACATCTGTGTCCAGCTCAAGAAGTTGTGTTGTTAAATAAAGACTTCTTTCTAAGCTTGTTGCATCAATAATATTGATAATTAAATCCGGCTTTTCTTCCATCGCAAATTGCCGAGAGATTTCTTCCTCGGTCGAATATGGCGAAAGAGAATAGACACCAGGTAAATCAACAATTTCAATCTCGGTTCCGACAATGACGCCTTCTTTTCGCTCGATGGTCACACCCGGCCAGTTGCCAACCTTTTGATTCGTGCCCGTGAGAGTATTAAACAAAGTTGTTTTTCCAGAATTTTGATTGCCGACTAAAGCTATTTTCATTTTTATTCTATTACCTTAATATCAATTGACTGCATGTCTTTACGACGAATGCATAATTCATAGCCGCGCAAACGAATATCAATTGGATCGCCTAGTGGCGCAATTTTTTTGATTTCGACAACGACGCCTTTTGTTATGCCCATATCCAAGAGACGACGACGTAAAGCGGCATTGTCGTTATGGAAATCAAGGACAATCGCTTTTTGACCACGGTCGAGGTCACTTAAATGCCCCTCACTTCCTGGTTGAAGTCTTATTCCTTTTCTTTGGCGATTTCTTCTTCGTTCACGCACTTTGTCTACTCCATTGTCCTTTGGACTCGCTATCTATATTAGGTTGCAAGGGGCAATAAGTCAACCATAATTGTTAACATTGGTTAACTTATTTTGTAATGACATTTTAATGGTGCTATAATGTTCGTGTTTAAGGATATAATCAATATGCAAAACACCACAAAGGCCATAGAAGATTACTTAGAAGCATTTTATATTCTTTATATTAATAAAGAGCCGCTTGAATCTGCACGTGTGTCACGACAATTAAATGTCTCTCGACCAGCAGTCAATAAGGCTACTCATGAGTTAATGCGTTTAGGCTTTATTACGAAAACACCATATTCGGAAATCGCATTCACTACAACTGGAAAACGAATCGCAAAAAAGGTTTACCACCGCCACACAACAATCAAGAAGTATTTGCTCGGATTGGGCGTCTCAGAGAAAAACGCCGACCGCGACTGTTGTTTGATAGAGCATGTATTATCTGAAGAAACATTTAAGAAAATTGAGGACTTAGTTAAAAACAAATAAACAAAGACTTCTTCGCTATTGAAAAAGTCTTTTTTTAAGGTTATTTTGTAATACTTACAAAGATATTAAGTCTTGGTTAGTTATCTTTTGAGTCATCAAGTTTAATGATGCTAGCGTATAAATCGGGGCGACGATCGCGAAAAACACCCCACGATACTCGTTTTTTATTGATTGCTTCTAAATCAAAATCAGCGATAGCAAAATTTTCTTCAACCCGGGATAGTTCGATAACTTTGTTACCATCTTCATCGGCGATAAAACTGCCTCCAAAAAAAGTCATGCTTGAATCTTTATCACTTTCCGTACCAATACGATTGGATGCCAAAACCGGAACAATATTTGCAGCAGCGTGCCCCTTCATCGTGTTTTGCCAGTGATCTTTTGAATCTTTTGGAAGGATGGGTTCGCTACCAATTGCAGTTGGGTAAACGATGATTTCTGCTCCCATTAAAACGAGACTGCGGGCCATTTCGGGAAACCATTGATCCCAACATATTCCGACACCAACTTTACCGTATTTTGTTTTATAGACTTTAAAGCCAGTATCGCCTGGCGAAAAGTAAAATTTTTCTTCATAACATTCGCCAGTTGGGATATGAGATTTTCGGTATAAACCAAGATTTTTTCCATCAGCGTCAATCATAACTAAAGAGTTAAAATGCACATTGCCGGCTTTTTCAAAAAATGATATTGGTAAGACAACTTCTAACTCTTGGGCTAGTCTTTGAAAATGAACAATCGTCGGTGAAGAATTCAATTCTTCGGACAATGAAAAATAGTCGTAGTTTTCCTTTTGGCAAAAGTAAGGGGTCTTAAATAGCTCCGGTAAAAGAATAATTTTTGCACCTTGGGCAGATGCTTTTCGCACTATTTGTTCAGCTTTTGCGAGGTTATCTTGAATATCCCACGACATTTTTAACTGAGTAATGGCTACTTTCATAAAAGAAGTTCTCCTTTTCTTCCTTCCGGTATTTGCATTGTTATACAGTGAATATTCCCGCCACCGAGCAAGATTTCTCTCGTATTGATTTGAATGATTTGTTTGTCAGGATAAAGGCCTTTAAATTGTTCAAATGCGACAGCGTCTTCAGCCACGCCAAACGCAGGAAGAATAACAAAATTCTTACCCTGATAATAATTAATATATGATGCAGCTAAGCGCATATTTGGTTCACGCTTTTTGGCGTTTGATCTTGAGCCCCGAATACCTTTAGCTTCTTCTTTATTCATATACATTGGCTTGGGTAACTTTATTTTTACTATTTCTAAAGGGTTACCTTCAGCATCTGTTTCATTTTTCAAAACTTTGTAGGCATCATGGGAATATTTGTACTGCGGGTCACTTCGATCGGTTGTCCAGGCCAAAGCGACAACGCCGGGTCTAACAAAGCAAGCCATGTTATCGACGTGCTCGCTTGTTTCATCCTGATAAATGCCGTTTTTTATCCAGATGACTTTACTAACACCTAAATTTGTTTTGAGTGTTTCTTCGATTTCTTGTTTGCTCATGTGAGGATTGCGACCTTTTGACAAAAGACAAGCTTCCGTTACTAAACAAGTTCCCTTTCCATCGACGTGGATACTTCCGCCCTCTAGGACAAAGTCATCGATATAATAACTATCCAAATGCATTTTTTTAGAAACGTGGCTGGCGAGTTTGTCATCATCATAATAATTTGTATACAATCCGCCTTCATCTCCCCGCCAAGCATTAAAGCGAAAGTCGACGGTCCGTAATTTCCAACTCTTCTTAACGAAGATCGGGGCATTATCGCGAGCCCAGGCGTCGTTGTATTTTACTTTTATTATCGAGACATTTTCTATATTAGAAAACTCACCCGCAACCGCGTCGTAAATGTTTGGATGAATGCCAACGACAACTGGTTCGAATTTAACAATAGCGCGAACGACTTCCTTATAAGCATCGCGAGCTGGCTTTGCACCCAAGCGCCAAGTATCTTTTCTAAATGGTAGTAGAATAAACGTCGCTTGATGTTCATCACCTTCAAAAGGCATCATATATCCATCATTATGGGGCGTTGTGATTCGTTTTGAAGAATAATCAAGATAAGCCTTCTGATAGGATGAGAAACGCTTCCAGTTTTCTTTATCGATGACATTAACGGTCCCGTCGCTATAATCACTAAGCATGGTGATACCTGTTTCCTTGTATGTTTTGATTCGTTCAATCAAATCGCTTGTGAATATTTCACCAGGAATAATTAAGGGGATGCCTGGAGGATAAATCATAATTGATTCTTTGGAAATTTGATTGGCGGCTTCAAGAATCGATATCCGCTTGCTTGGGGCATAAAAGGCCGAACGTGGCCGAACAAGCAAGAAAGGAAAACTAACACTAAAGCTATGGCGAGGATATATTATATTGCGGTTATAATGCTGATGACTGATCTCTTTTAAAGCCGAGAACAAGTGTCGCAAATGCTCTTTTTTAGTGCCGATTGCCAAAATTCCTAAGATGACATATGTCTCTGCTAGTTCAACTTGAATTTGATATTTTTCCTTTAAAAGATAATAAAGGTCGAACCCGCTCAAATCGAGATGATCTAATTCAATGACGAGCTTTGTTTCATCGTAGTCAAAACATCCTTTTTGTAGAAAGTGCTCTCGACCACGTGGTATAAAGCCTTTGATTTTCGCGATTTGTTCGCGTGCATATTTAGATAATTCCAAAACAACATCCATTGTTTCTTGTCCTTTTGTCGCCGCGAAATGCCGCGCAGCATCAATGCTAGCAATCAAAAGATTGGAGGGCGATGTTGTATTTATAATATTCAACGATTTTTGGACTTCAACTGGATTAACGCGTTCACCTTTTAAAAGTAGAACGCTCGATTGAGTTAACGAGCCACCCGTTTTGTGAAAGGATACACTAGCTAAGTCGGCATCAGCTTCCATGGCTGAGATGGGTCCGTTTTTGCTGAAATAGTAATGAGCACCATGAGCTTCATCGACAAGAACAGCCACATTGTGAGCGTGTGCGAATTTAGTAATTTCTTTTAAATCGGCAATCGCGCCAAAATAAGTCGGATTAATAACTAAAACAGCCTTAGCGCTTGGGTATCTTAAAATAGCCCGTTTATAATCATCGACAGTGGGCTGATTGGCGATTTCGAGTTGACGATCAATTTTCGGCATAACATAAATCGGTATTGATCCAGAAAGGACTAGGGCACTAATAATTGATTTATGAACATTGCGAGGAAGAATTATTTTGTCTTTTGCTTTGCAAACCGACATGATCATAGCAATGATTCCACTCGTTGTGCCATTGACTAAAAAGAAACTGTGATCGGCGCCAGTAAAATCGGCCATCAATTCCTGTGCTTGTTTAATAACCCCTGTCGGGTGTGGTAATGAGTCTAAACCAATCGGGGCATTGACATCGCTTTTAAAAGCTTTGCCACCTAAAAAATCCTTGAACTTGTTTTCCGCGTTTCCCAAATGATGTCCTGGAACATCAAAAGGAGATATTTTTTCATTAACGTATTTGATTAAAGCATCGAGAAAGGGTGTCTGGTTTTGGTTTAATTTCATAGCAAGTAAATCTTATATTATCCGCACAAGGCGCGCAACCAAAACTAATTTTCAATGAAAATTATTAAACAATCGTTAGAAATCCTGTAAGAAGAAGGCAATCATCGCGTCATTTGTGCGTCTTCCTTCCTCGCTATTTGGAAGGACGAGATTATACACATGGCGGACTTTAGCTTTCAAGGTAGATTCAAAATGATAATGGTGCGGTAGATTTTGCCGCATCAGTTCATCATTAAGCATAAAACTATGTTTCTTAAGAAAATCGTTGTGGCATGAGGAGACAAAAACAGGATCAGGTTTAACTGTTTTAATATAATAGGCCGGGTTATTCATTTTTAAGAACTCGCCATCAAGATAGCGATTCGAAAACAAGGTCGGCATTGCCGATTTATGAATAACGCTTTTGGCGTATTCAACTACTTCCTCAAAATCATAAACAGCGCAGTTCATCGCCACACATTTAACGCGAACGTTTGGCAGACGGTCAAGCTTATAGTAGGCTTGCGCTTCCTGAGATTTAAGCACTAAATCCGTTAACAAGGCGAGATGCCCTCCCGCCGAGTCCCCGAGCAAGATAAGATTGTCAAGCGAGAGTTCGTATTTGTTCTTATTTTTTACCAAAAAATTAAGGGCGGTAAAAATGTCAATAACTTGCTGTTTAATAGTTGTCGTTTCATTAACAAGAGTGTAGTTTATTGAAACAACCGAAAAACCTTTTGATACCAGGTAAGAATTAAAGATGTAATTCAATCCCTTAAAACCAAAAGCATAAGATCCACCATGAATGTCAAAAACAAGATGGCCATTTCGTTTGTCTGACGGATGATAAATATCTAATAAGTGTTCGACTTTGCCGTCGCCAGCGTAATCAACATCAGTCCACCCTCTCATCTCAGTAAACGGCTTCGTTTTACGAATGCGTTTTTCCTCGTAAATATCGAGGGTCTTTTTAAAGATGCGCAGTGATGGTCGAAAAATGAACATAAATCTACCTCACAAAATCATTTTGTAATAGCAAATAACCGACAAAAAACACGGATAATACGTATTTTTACTTTCTTTCGCGTATTTTTTCGCCAATAAAAGAAGCTAATCCTTTAGGGACATAAGGGGAAATATCGGCATTGAATAAAGCCAGTTCTTTTATATACGAAGCGGAGATAAAAAGGTTATCGGTTGAGGGAAACATAATAAGCGTTTCAA
Organism: Bacillota bacterium; assembly: GCA_023457325.1. Classification (GTDB taxonomy): domain Bacteria; phylum Bacillota_I; class Bacilli_A; order RFN20; family CAG-826; genus UBA1424. Next base: position 12,566 of record JAEWLX010000053.1, read on the forward strand.
TGTTTGGATCGCTCGTGTGATTAAACTGATACATCGTAATTTCATTTAAGTAATCGTTAACGTTTCTAACGCCGCGGATTATAACCCCATCACCTTTTGATCGAACATAATCAACAAGGAGCAAATCGCTTTGTTCAACAATAACGTTATGTAGGTGAGCGGTTGCTTTTTTTATCATTCCCGCTCTTTCATCGGCTGTAAAAAGATAATGTTTATTGGGATTAACGGCAACAACAACGAATACTTGTTCAAAAATACGCGATATTCTTTCGATAATATCGATATGACCATTTGATACTGGGTCAAATGAACCCGGATAAATTGCTTTCTTTTTCATATTATAATTTTATCACAACTATCCGAGGGATATTATCGAAATTTCGCTTTTTATCAACATAACTTAGTAATTGATGTTTACATTTTCTTTTTATTATATAATAAAGAAGGAGGAGGAATTATGAAAAAAGTTATTTACTATATTACTGGAGCGACCGGACACCTCGGTCGAACGATTGCCAACATGCTTCTAGCTCTTAAGAAAACGATTGTCGCTTTCATTCTTCCCCGCGACAAAAAACGCCACTTCAATAAACACGATGGCGGGCAAATATACTTTGTCGAAGGTGATATAACTAAGTGCGACGATATCGAAAAATTCTTAGATTTTAAGTCTACTGATGCAATGCAAATTGTCATTCATTGCGCTGGCGTTATTACTGTCGAAAAGTCCTTCAATAAAGGCATCTATGATATTAATGTCGGAGGCACAAAAAATATCGTCGATATCGCCAAAAAAAGAAAGGTCGAGAAGTTTGTCTATGTTTCAAGTGTCCACGCCCTCAAGGAACTACCGAAAAATAAGATAATCAGTGAACAGACAAGTTTTAATCCGGAGGAAGTAAACGGCTTTTATGCAAAAACGAAAGCCGAGGCAAGTCAATATGTCATCGATGCTTGTAATGATGGTCTTAACGGCATTATCGTTCACCCTTCTGGCATTATCGGACCTAACGACGAAATGAATGGACACTTTACTGCCGTTATTAATAACGTTCTTGATGGATCGTTGACTTCAATTGTCAAAGGTGGTTACAACATTGTTGATGTCCGCGACGTTGCGGATGGAATTATTAAAGCAACAGAAAAAGGACAAAACGGAAAGACTTATCTTCTCTCTGGTGAGTATCATACTGTTTATGAAATTATTGAAATGGCTTGCCGAATCGCCAAAATAAAAAAAATTCGCCATATTCTCCCAATTTGGTTTGTAAAACTATTCGCACCCCTCGCCCTTCTTTGGTCAAAAATTAAACGGCAGCCACCAATTTTCACGGCATATTCTATGAATACACTTGTGTCCAACTCGAACTTCTCTAACTCATTAGCAATCCGAGAACTTGGATTTTCGATTCGTCCTTTTCATAACACCATGGAAGACACCGTTAATGACTTACTTACCAAAAAAGCAGAGTTAGCGAAAAGCAAAAAGACCAAGAAGTAATTTTGCTTAGGAATAACATATAATATAGCCATGAACGAAAAGGACAAGCTTAGGAAGGCAATCTTTACAAAGATTTACGTATTAGCGGCCGTCATTTTATTGTTTTTTGCTTTTATTATTATTCGCCTATTCGAAAACTCGGCTGAATTTTGGACACGCACTTATTATCGCTTCCTTCAAAGCGCCTTCGGCCCAGTTGTAAGTCTAATACCCTTTTCAATTGCTGAAGTATTTTTTATTCTTTTCGGAGTTGCAATTATCACATTAATAATATTGATAATCATTGATTGGAGCAAAAAAAGAGGTTTAGCCGGCGTTAATAAAGCTTTGACATTATTGGTTGTAGTTACCTCCACCATCACTTACTATTTTTCAACGGCCGGGGTGGGATATGGTCGTTCTCCAGTCGATATCCCCCAATATGAGCAACAAGTGGAAAATAGCGAATACGTCGATATTGTCGAATACTTTCGTGATGATTTTAATGAATGCGCATCAGCCCTCGATTTTAGTGACGAGGGCGGAGTCATTAGACCTTATACAATTAGCGAGATAAGCGAGTTGTTAAAAATCGAATATAGCCGCCTTGAATCCGATTATTTCACCGCTTATACTTCAAAGGTCAAATCTATGTTTCTTTCATTTCTCTTTCGAGAATTTAATATCACCGGCATTTCCTTTGCCCCAACTACTGAGCCGAATATCAATTATTTAACAACTGATTCGCAGCTAGCTTCAACCATGGCACACGAGATCGCTCATTCAAAAGGGGTAATGCGCGAACAAGATGCAAATCTGGTAGCAGCTTACATCTTACTTAATAGCGACGATCCTTATCTAAGATATTCAGGCTATTTCACGACTTTTTATAGTATTATCTCTTTGGCTAATTATGTCGGAGATAATCAGAAATATAATGAAATATATAATTCGTTATCGCCCGAGATTCGTAGCGACTTCATTTATACTCGTCAATACTGGGCGCAGTTTAAATTCCTCGACAATCTTGCAACGTGGATTAACAACCTCTACTTGAAGATGCTAGGTAATCAGGGCGTTTCATCATATGTCGATACCCCCGATGTCGACGAGACAACCGACCCGGATACCGGCGAGACAATTCGTTATATTAAAGAATTTTCTCCATTTCAAAAACTATATTTCTATTTTTACTACCTTTAATTTTTAAACATCGTAAAGAGTTAATTTCTTAACGTATAAATATCCGCAGGTCGCCTGGTTATCAATTTCTAATATCGGGCTATTAAAGATAACGTCGAGATGGGTTATATTATCGTTTTGAAAAGTGCTTTGAAAATTTAGTCCTTCGGTTGCGCTTTCAATCTGATCATCGCCAACCACTTCCTCGTTTTCATCGAAAGCTTCGATAACATAGTTATCGCTTGGTAGTTCATCTTCGGTGTAGGTTTTAAAATTGAATATACCAAATTCGATTTCAAACATGATTGCCTCTTGATAGCTGGCTACAGAAACGCGAATTATTGAGTTCAGTGTTTCCCAGCGAAAGCCTTGTTCGAAAACGAAAACGGGTTCTTCCAACGCAAAAGGAACATATGAATAGTAACCTTCAAAACTCGCTGTTTCGCTCGTGCAATCAAGAGTATGAATTAAGCGGGCTTGGTCATTATCATCTTCATCGGTAGTGTTCATTGCCCCAATGATAATCAGGATGAGAATAGTCACAGTCATTAAAGCAATAAAAAAGGCCGGGATATAGGAAATCCAACGACCTTTCTTTTTGAATATAATTTCGTCTTGGGAGGACTTATCAGAAGAAATACTTTGATTATTGCTGTCTTTCTTTTCGTTCATTATTCATATTATAAAACAACATTTCTAATAAACGAAACCCACGAATAACTCATCTAACTTCTTTTTTCTTTTTCGGTCCCTTAATTGCAACAATGAGGCTTGGAATAAAGATGACAACACCAATGATGAATAAAGCCACCCAAACACCAACCATAACAATGAAGATGATAAAGGCAAGTGGCACAAGTGGATCGATACCACCTTTAATGTATGCTAGTAGTTCCTGAACAGCTTGAATACCGAAAATAATTGCGACAATAATGGCGGCGAGTCCAACTAGAGCGAAGATAATACCAAAAATGCGCTTAACCATTGTGCTACCTCTTTTGAATTATGGTTGCATAAATTTTAAAAATGAACAAGTTATTAATGTTATGTAACACTAACCCCAAGGATTGGGTGCGCCTGCATCGATAAACGCTTGATAAAAAACGTGGCGCTGGAATAAGTTTTCATCAGTGTGAACAATGCTTGTGTAATTATAGGACTCTTTATTGTTAATGACAAATGAGGAAGTAACCACTCGATACATTGTACTAGGGGTCAAAGAATATTTATCGTTTCCCGCGGCGAATTCCATAGCTGTATTCCATCTTCTAAGTTGCGAGCCAGTCGCCTCAACGACAACAGTTGCGTTGTCAAAAGGGAAGGCTTTATAAATATCCGAATAAGTGATGTCGCCAACTGCCCACGATGAACGAGCTTCATTATATGATGAAGCGATGACATCATATTCATCAATATAGGCCTCTAATTGGGCAATGATAAACATTTTTCTAACATTACTGGAACTGATCACATCGCCACTGGCAAAATCTGATTCGCTTGTGATTTCTCCGATTTTGTCAGTTTTTAAAGCACGAAGACTATCCGATGATACTGGTCCATCTTGAACGGGAGAATCAAGATACAAATCGTAAATTGCTTTTACGCCTTCATCCTCGACAAGAGGTGTGACACTTAAGGGATTAATGTTTTTATACGAATCTAATTGATAGGAGTCGCTTTCGGCATCATAGACAAAGTCTACTTCGCCGAGCACTTTTCCATTTTCAAATGATTCGATGACAGGAACGACTTTAGAGTCAGCACCAACCATCGTCGCAATTGAATCATAGTGACTATGGCCAGTAAAAACGGCATCGACATATAGGGCGATTTTGCTATCGACTTCTTTATTGGCATCGTGAGTTGAATAAATAATTATGTCCGAACCAGCGACACGAAGGCGTTCGGCTTCAGCAATAACCATGTTAGTGGCATTTTCGAAGGAAAAACCTTCGACAACAGCGGCATCGATTGAATTATAGACACCTGAGTCGATTGAACCAATAACGCTGACGCGGGCACCGCCGCGATTAAAAGTTGTGGAAAGGTATCCAAAATCGTATTGTCCTTCTGGATTTAAAATATTGCCAGAGAGGAAAGGAAAAGCCCAATCTCCTTCTTCTAAATTCATCGCATAGGCAGCGTTATCGCTTAAAACATCGGGACCCCAGTCAAACTCATGATTGCCAATCGACATCGAGTCAAAGCGCATTTCTTTCATAATATCAATCATCAGTTTGCCTTGATTAATATTCGAATCAAGGCTGCCTTGAAACATATCACCGGAAGAGACTAATACAACATCAGTTTTTTCTTCGGCTCTCTTCGCATTCACATAGCCGGCGACACGAGCCATGCCGGGCTCATTTGCGTCAGGCAAATATTCAATCGCGCCATGCGTGTCATTCATGTGAATGATTTTGATGATGTCGCCATCTTTGGGTTGGCCACTAAGCTGCTCATTATTAGGATCAACAACAACGGGAGGTGGTAAAGGACCATCGTTATTATCTCCGTTACAACCTACCAAAAATAGAGCGACTAAAGGTAATAAGATTAGTGATTTTTTCATTTTGCATTCCTACTTTTGTAATTTGCGCCGTAAGTCGTTTTTGCAACTAACTTAGCGTTTTCTTTTGATCCGCCGACAAGATAAAGTTTTATAACGGTTGGACATCTAAACAAGGCCGCAACGATTACCTCAAGTTTTGGAAAGTCGGTGTTAATTGTACGGGCCTTAAATCTTGTGTCTTGATTAATTTCAAACTGAACCGACTTTTGCCCTTTGATGATGCCAACAACGGCACCCTCATGGGTTATTTCGATTGTGACATCGCCAACCCACGAAGTTTGTTCAGGGCCACTGATGGTAACGAGGGCAGTTTCAGGGTGATTATATTTCATATTCATATATTACTAGATGTGAAATCTTCTTCCAAATTCCTTTGCAATTAGTTTCGGAGCAAAAATAACAAAAACCAGCAAAGTAAATAAAGAAAATGAAGAAGCCGCGATTGACATAAATAACGAACCAAGTATATCAAAGGCAAAAACATCAATCATGATCAAAACGAAGGGAATTAAGCCGATGACGCAGAGCGAGAATTGCGCAATAACATAGTCCCGCAAGCGATGTCTTTGCGATAAAATGGCGATGTTTATTCCAAGAATAAAGGCGATTAATGTCGAAGGCATAGCGTAATCCAATGACCACTTTGCAATTTCGGAAAAGTTTTCTAAAAATTGCGAATCAGTCATTGTGGGTGATGCCGTAACAAAGTTAATAACGACTAAAAGAGCTGAAATACCAATTCCGTGAAGCATAAGTTTCTGACCAAGATGATCGGTTTTCCTAAAAGTATATAAACCAACCAGCCATGCATATAAAACTACCACCGCAACAATTAAAGACCAAAGAAATCCATTCCAAGTTAGGATGTTTATTAATACGCATATCGCAATAATAATAGGAGCAGAGATTGAAATACCCACCGCCCATTTTTTGCGCTGATTTTTAAATTTAATAAACGAGGGAAAGGATTGCTTGTTGCTTCTCTCCTTGCCGATTTTTAATGAACCTTGGCAAAGAGGACACTTATCACCTCGAGAGGCAACGTGTACTTTGCACTCTGGACAATAATCCATACTAGGCTACCTCCTCCCAATAATTGCTTTCAACTTCGACTTCGAGACCAAGCTTGACTAAATTGCGGAAAAATTGCATCGAGAAGACTGTGTCTCTTGTTTCGCGAATCATGCTAATTGTCATAATATTGTTAAAAGTTATAACCCCGATGCCGTATGCACAATTTATGTCGTTTGATAAATTAAATTCAAAATCTTGAACATGTTCTGCCATGCTTTGTGGCAATTCAACAATTCCAATGTTTGACATGGTCAAAGTATTCAGGATTCCTCCATACATCATTCCGGCGATAGTCATCGCTGGTTTCTTAATAAATAGAGGGGTTAGACGCATCGCCATGTTTCGTTCGGCTTGCATGTTAACATTAATATTTTCAATGATGCTTTCTTTTGTTAATCCCTGGCTAAAACTGTTCTTGACTTGGCGAAGTATTTCTTCGAAATCGCCGCGCTTTTCATCCTTAACGGTTGAGTGGAAAAACAATGTGAAATTGCGAAGTGATGATGACGGAAAAATGCGACGTAAGTTGATGGGAAGACAAATATTAACGCGATTGTTTTTAATCATGCGTTCGCCATAAACCTCGTATACCGTTTGTGTTAACAACGCCGATAAAAACTCTGTTACTGTCGATTGATGTTTTTTGGCAATGTTGTGCAACTTTGTAGAGTCTAAGCGACCATTAATAACGCCTCGTCCTTGCCCGCTTGGAAAGCGAGAATCCTTGATATTAAATGGTTTGGGGACAACATAACGCTTGTGTGGATTTTTCGTTGTGTACTTTAAGAAGCTGTCTTCGAGCTCGTCTAAGGATGGTTCCTGATAAAAGGTTAATATCTTACCTTCATCACTCAGTTTGTAGCCTTTACGCTCAAGATAACGATAAGCGAGTGATTTAAGAAAGGTGACAGCACCAGTTCCGTCAGTTAGACTATGAAAAACCTCAAGACTTATGCGGTTCCGATAATAGAAAACAGTAAATCGAAAATAGTTATTTCCATACAAATCAATTGTTTTGTTAATCCGACTATCTTCAGGACGAACACGAGGAGTCTTTTTGTTCTCTTCGAGATAATACCAAAAAACGCCATGTCTAATCCTTACAAACATCGCCGGAAAGCGAGATCGCATATCAAGTAAAGCTTTTTGTAATATCTGAGGGTCAACTTCTTCTTTAAGATTGATGGCAAAACGAAAAACACAGCTATTACGCTTATTAATCATCGCTGGATAAATTTTCGCGGCATTATCAAGGCGATACCAATCTTGTGATTTGTCGATAGTTTTTTTCTTCATTAGTTTATTAGTCGTGTTAACACGACTTTATCATACTATACGTGATTAAGACTTTTCCGTAAATCATTTCGACTCGAAAAAGGCTGAGCGCAATGCATTAATCCTTCTTTTCATAGCTTCTTTTACTATCTTTTTTGACTGGAGCAAATCAAAGGCGTGGAAAGAACCTCTTATATAGTTTGTTTCTACTTTTACGCCATGTGTTTCAAGGATCTTGGCGTAATCAAATGCTTCATCGCGAAGACAATCGTATTCTTGTGGTTCAATATATGCTTGCGGTAGAAAGTCGAAACGTTTTGATACCGAAGGAGAGGCATAAGAAAGCATTCCAAAATGGCCCTTTTTCAAATATATCTTCCACATTTGCTTATTAAGCAACGAATTCCAACCCGGCGCATCATAAAAATCTTTAATTGATTGTGTTTTTTGGCGATGATCTAAAGCTGGATAGATCAGCATTTGAAAGCATATTTTGGGTCCGCTTCGGTCTCTAGTCATATGAGTTAGGGCTGCGGCTAGACCTCCTCCCGCACTATCACCGGCCACAGCGATACGCTCCTTGTCAATTTTTAAGCGACTGGCGTTTCGATAAACCCATAAAAGAGCAGAATAACAGTCTTCCACTGGATAAGGGAAGGAGTGCTTAGGGGCGAGACGATAATGAACAAAGACGAGTTTTGCTTTTGCGCCAACCGCGTAATCGCGAGACACTTTATGGTGATGAGCTGCTTCGCGAATCATGAAACCTCCACCATGTAAATATAAGATGACCGGGGTAGTAATATTTGATAATTCTTTTGGCTCGTAAATCGTTAATCCAATTGTTTTCCCATCATATGTCGGGATTCTTTTTTTGATTGTCCTAACGCGTAAATCCATGACCGGAGCTCTATTCGTAATTGAAATGGCTGTGTTGCTTAAAGCAATTTTGGCAGGGGTAATATTAATTGAACCAATCGTGATAAAACGAGCGTAATCTTTGAGCTCTCCCGCTATTTGATATTTCTTTTTCCAAGCTTCGGATACTAATATTGCCATGTTAACCTTTCAAATTTCAGATTTCTAAATCTTTCAATATTTTAGCATGTTTAATCGTTGAGCATGTAAACGGTTCTTAAACATATTGAAAATATTTCAAAAAGGATTAAGATTTACCTTACGGATTCATATTTCCGAAAGAAAAAAACGGGTAATTTTATGGCATGGACTATCGCCTTGTCGCTTCTTACTTGTCTGATAATGATTGGGGCTTCACTCTTTAAACCCGACATCAAAGTTCGGAAATTAAGTATTAATACTTATTGGCTCATTCCTCTTATTGGCGCATCTTTTTTGCTGGCTTCAGGGTTGATTTCTTTTCCTGAAATCTTCTCCGGTTTGACAGCCAACAGTGCGATAAATCCTTTAAAAATTCTAGCTCTTTTCTTGTCGATGACGATGATGTCGGTCTTTTTAGATGAAGTCGGATTTTTTCGCTTTCTGGCATCAGTCGCTTTAAAAAGGGCTAAGTCGAGTCAAATGACAATGTTTATTACTCTATATCTTCTCGTTTCAGTTTTGACGATGTTCACGAGTAATGACATCATCATATTGACCTTTACGCCTTTCATTTGCTACTTTGCCAAGCGAGCCAAAATTGATCCACTACCATATCTCTTTGCAAGTTTCGTGGCGGCCAATACTTGGAGCATGATGTTCATAATTGGAAATCCAACAAACATTTATCTAGCATCAAGTCATAACATTGGTTTCATCGACTATGTAAAAGTAATGTACCTTCCAACCATTCTTGCTGGCGTTGTTTCTTTTTTTGTTCTAATTATGATTTTCAAAAAGAAACTATTATTGCCGATTCAAGAAGAAGTTGAAGATATAAAAATTGGCAATCGCTTTCTACTAACAATTGGACTTTTTTCCTTGGGAGCTTGTACGGTTTTTCTTACCATCGCTAACTATATTGGGTTCGAAATGTATTTAATTACTCTGATTTTTGCTGCCTTTTTGCTGATTACTACCCTGATCTACAGGGTTTTCAAAAAAGAAAAATCCATCGAAATCGTGAACACAGTTCGCCGTTTGCCTTGGGATTTGATTCCTTTTATTATTGCAATGTTCGTCATCGTATTAGCTTTAAATAAGCACGGGGTTACTTCTTTGATTGCTAACCTTTTTGGTGATTCGCTACCCATTGTCAAATATGGTCTTTCTTCATTTTTATTATCTAACTTGATTAACAACATCCCGATGAGCGTTTTATTCTCATCGGTCACCTCATATAGTAATAACATGGTAGCGACACCAGCCGTTTATGCTTCGATAATCGGTAGCAATCTTGGTGCTTTTTTAACACCAATCGGTGCGTTAGCCGGCATGATGTGGATGGGATTATTAAAAAGTCATCAAGTGAAATTTTCTTTTATCAAGTTTTTTCTTTATGGCGCCGCGCCATCAATCATTGCTTTAGGTGCTGCTCTGATTGGTTTGTTTATAACAATATAAAATCTATTTTCTAATTTTGATAACTTTGTCGTACGATTTCATAACTTCGTCGGATGGAACTTCAAACGATTCTTTCATCACGAGCATATCGTTATAAGGAATGGCTAAATGGCGTTTTTCATTCCGTTCAAGACATACTTCAAAAGGAATATCAAAATAGACGAGTTCAATGATATCAAAGGTTTGACGAAACATTTTTGCCCAGCGGAGGCGTCTTTCGTTAGCGGTTGCTGATGAATCAGCAATAACACTATCGCATGTCTTGGCCTTTTCAAATATTAGATTTTCGAAAGTGCTCCAAACAATATCTTCTTTAGAAAAATCATCAACGCGCCCAAATAATTCCATGCGAATCGCATCGCTAGCGACAATGGCGCTGCGCGGATGATTCAAGACATATTCTTGCGCATAGGTGCTTTTCCCTGAGCCGGGAATTCCCGATAAAACAATTAGCTTTTTTTCCATGTATCTTTGTCTTCTTCTTTGATGACGATTATCGAGTCAAAACTATTATTCACTTCTTCGTTCGGCGCTTCAAGCAGTTTAAACATTACCGCCATCGGATTTAAGGGGACTTTTCTTTCCCGTGCAATATTTCTTTCCCAACAAACACTGAATGGCATGTCGAGATAGACTAGTTCTATTTTATGAAAAAAAGAGCGGAAAACGTTATACCATTTCATTCTTAACACATTAGTGAGAGCCGTTGAATCAGCAATAACAATATCATTATCGTTGCTGGCTAACTTAATTTGCTTTTCAAACTCTTCCCAAACAAGTGTTTCTTTAGTGCCATCTGTAGTGTCTCCGGTTATCTCGCGACGTATTTCATCACTGGAAATAACTTTAACCTTGGGAAGGACGTTTTTAACACCGAAAGCATAAGTTGTTTTGCCCGATCCTGGAATGCCGGACAAGATGATCAGTTTATTCATATTTACATCCTCGCCATCATAAATGATGGTCTAAACAATAAATACCTTATCAAATCAATGTTTCATCTACAAGAGTGAAACGAAATTACGCTTGATTCATCGTATCTTTTTTATTCTTATGTTTATTGACGAAGTGGAATATTATAACGGCAATAACACTAATGAGGGCGGTGCCAAAAAAGACAATTAGCGAAACTAATAAATTATCCTCAACCAAGTAGTGGCCGACAATGGTCGAAGAAATAATCTTTGGAATACGCGCAACTGTCGAAAGAAGCAAAAACTTCCAAAACTTTATTTTCAGAGTGGGCGCCAAGTAAGTGGCGGTATCAACAGGAAGACCAACAATTAAATAGACAACAAAGACACCTAAGGCAATCTTTTTCTCATCTTGGAAAAATGCGTATTTAGTAAAATAATTCTTTTTGATGAATAAGCGGACAAAGGGGATACCAACCCACTTGGCTAGATAATAGGCAACAGTCGTTCCAGCGATAACGCCAAGAAGGGCGATTAAAAGACCAATAAAAGGCCCGTACGCCATTCCTAAAAACAATTCAACTACTTCGCCTGGCAAAAAGGAAATAACCACTTGCGCAAATTGTATTAAAAAGGCGAGGCCGTAGCCCCACATGCCCATGTCGACCATCTTCGCGCGCAAAGCTTGGCGATTACTAACATCAACAAGCGAATAGAAAAAATCAAAATAGTAGACAAAAAGACCAATTAGGGTACCGAAAATAACAACGAAAGCAATTACTTTAATAATCGTGGCTGCCTTTTCCGATAAACGCAATTTCATGGAAATATTATAGCACTCGGTAGTCACGAGGATGCTATTTGAGCATCTTGGCACTCTTCGCAGGGAACGATCGTGTCATAAACCATCGGCCTTTGATAAAATTCTTCGTATTTTTTAATACAGGCTTTATAGTTTGCTTCGCGCATAGAATCGACATTTTCTTTGACACTTCGATGCGTTTCTGGGTAAATAGGCGGCATAATATTGACGGTCACAACCCTGCTCTTGATAATCTTTGCCCGTATGCCTTTTGGTTCTGAAAACGTAAGAAAGATGGGGATTATCGGCACATTAGAAGTCGCGGCAAAATGAAAGGCGCCATTACGAAATGGACGAGGTTTTTCATACATCCACCACTCTGATTCTTCAGGATAAAATAGAATGTAGTTACGTTTCTTAAGTAATTTGTCGACCGCTTTACGAAGGTTGATCATCGCTCTAAGGTTCGCGCTGAGAGGAAGAGTTCCGCCCGCTCTTAAGCATTTGCCAAAGAATCCTTTTTTATTATTAAACTCACCGACAACTATATATAGTCGATGGCCAAATAAGGCACTTCGCACCATGAGGTTGTCAAAGTTATTGACATGATTGCATGTCACGATTGCAGATTTGACGCCTTTGAGATTCTTACGACCTTTAACTTTCATGCCAAAAGCAATTCGATTAATGAATACTCCGGCGATGATCGCTGCTAAACGAATAATAAAATGAAAAAGACAATCCAATACATTTTTACAATTATAAGGATAGTTTTCATCAACGGGGTCATAGCTTTCATCATCGATTGGCTCGACATTAAAATGAAAGTCGCCTCGTGCCTCGCATTCCTTAATTCGCTTAATAAGTTCTTCTTTTTGAAGAGCCATTACTATTCATCCTTTTTGGCTACATAATTGATTCGATCGACATTGTCCCACTGCAAATTTCCGGGCGAAGTGAAAATACGAATGAATATCCAAACGAACTCACTGAGAATAAAAGGATTTAAGAAAATGACGGCAATCACTTCCCAAAAGGTCATTTTGATAACCTTGCGATCAACAATAAGGGTGAGAATGGTAAACAAGCATAAAACACCATAAACTAGACCAATTGATATGAGAGCAATTTTCAGAATCGGCCACGCTAAAGGTTGAAAGAAAAGAGCATAAGCGCCAGCTGCCAACAATCCGACAATACCCAAAACTAAACTTATTCCCGCAAAAATATAAACCGGTACAAGAGAATAAAGAAAATCAAAGTTTTTCCAAATAATCTTACCTTCAAAAAATGTCTTTCGAACAATTGCTTTCCGATACTTACGATTGCATTGTGTAAAACCAGTTAGCCACCGCATTCGGCGTTTAAAGGATACGCGATGCTCCACTGCTTCTTCGGTATAGACAATTGCGTGTTGGTAATATAAAGAAGTAAACCCTTTTAAAAGACAATCGACCATCACTTCAAAATCCTCAGTCAAAGTACGATATGGCCAACCTCCTAATTGTTTGATTACATCAGCGCGAACCATCATGCCCGTTCCACACATACTCACAGGAATATTGCGCGAGTTGCGATGTGAATTACCTAGGTCGTCAACCATTGTGTATACCAAAGAGGTGCAATTGCTCACTAGTGAACGCGATTTGCGGTCTGATGACTCCCAATTTTTAATGTACTTCTTGCCAACAACGATTTGCCGTCCGCTTGCTAAAGCGTTATTCATTTCTAAGATGAAATCAGGGTGGGCTAAGTTATCGGCGTCAATAATTATAAAAGCATCATATTTAGTTGGGTTTTCTTTTAAAATTGCCTTAAGAGCTCCGTCAAGAGCTTCTCCCTTGCGGGTTTGGTCTAAAACAATATGAACTGCTGCATTGACTGATTTTTTCGCCATCGCTATCGTCGGATCTAAAGGATCTTCCACAATTACATGAACATCAAACATCGAACGATCATATGTTTGCTTATTCAATGAATCGAATAAATTTTGAATGGTCTTGCTTTCGTTTTTTGCAGGTACGAGGATTGCAATGCGATTTTTGATAGCGTTTTGTAAGCGAGGGTGCTTTCGAAAAGCCGCCAAGAAATACCACATCCTTGGTATATATAAAATAAGCAACAATAAACAAACTAAAAAATAAATCTTTAATACATTATCTAAAATTATTTCCATTTTTTTATCCCTAGATTAACCTAGAATGGCGCTTAATAGCGCTTCTTGGCCTTCGCCTTGCATCGTTTTTGCCAGTTCGTTGCGAAGATTAGCAAGAACTTCACCAATGAAACGAACAACATCTTTCCCTTTATCGGTCAAAAATAGTTTATATTTGCGAATGCTGTCGGATGTTTGTCCAACCAGATTTTTTTCTTTAAGTAACTTAATTGCTCTTGTTGTTAAGGCCGCATCATTATCTGACAAGGTGTTCAATTCTTTAATCCTCAAACTTCCATTATCGGCTAAAAGAAGCAAATAAGTTGCATGCTGTAATGAAATGCCTTGCTTGTTGAGGTTGCGGTTCATCTCATCTTTTAGATGTTTGATGGTCCGACGATACATAATAAACTTAGAATTCCATTCTTTTGTATTCATATTTCTACCCCGTGACTATCGCATTTTATGATTTTTCATTGACTTAGTCAACGAATTTTCGTCATAGCTAGGAATAGATATAAGAAAAAGACACACTGTGTCTTATCTATTCTTGTTTAGTATTTATCGATTATTCCAATTCAAGAATATCGGCTATTTCCTTTCGCCAAGCAGCAATTAAATCATCTAATCTTATCTTGGCATTTGCCGGACTGGTCGATGGCACGCTAGCAACAGGAATGTTAACATTCTGAAAAAAACGCATGTATTCTTGATAAGCTTTTGCCCCGTTACAAATAACTTTTTCAATTTTCGCATTTCGAAAAATGGTGTGTAAATCTGAAGGTTGGACATTGCTGATTTTGGCATCACTTGAACCATAAATGTGGCAATACCCTATCGAGTCATGAAGGGCAATTCTGTGTTTTAAGAGCAACTGCTTTTTTTCTTCCCACTGGACATCAACAAGATTCACGCCTAATATGGCGCTCATCACTTTATAAAAGCGGTTATGAGGGTTTGCATAATAATAACCATCCGCTACAGCTTTAACCGAAGGAAAACTGCCTAAAATGAGAATTCTTGAATTTTCATCATAAAGCAGAGGAAAGGGGTGACTTAGATAGCGCATTGCTGATTTATGAACTGGCATATGAAAATTATACCAATATACTATATTGATTATAAGAAATTTGAAAAACCGCATTTATGCGGTCTTTGATTTGTTAATGTCAATATATTAGACAATTTCACGAACTAACGGATTAGTATAGGAGACTAGATATCCATCAAGCGGCGTTGCTACCGTGTCTTCGCCTTCACCGTCGCTATCAATTCCATCACCGTAATTAACGCCGTGAAACTCAATAGATTCGATACAGTACTCTTGGTTGGTGTAGTTGATTTCATCATAAAAAGCTTCATCTTCATGATAAATGTGGAAACCATTAATATATAAATCAAATGAATTTTCATTAACGACATAACGGACATTAAATATCGGCAAGTCAATAGCTTCATATGCTTCTCTTAGAGTTGTCTCGCTGTCTCCGACCACGGTCGCCACATCGGGATCAGCAAATCCCCAATCGTATTCACCGACATTAGCCACGTAATTCGTATAAAAGCGTCCACGATATGTGTCGGTACGATCCTTAATTCCGCCAATCGGATCATAATTATCATTACCGATGTATGACTGCATATAAGCAATTCTACCAATATCAGGCAAGACTTCGTGATTGGCAGTTGCCAAACTTACCCACGGGCAAACATGGAACCAAGCATCAGGATTATAGAAAGTATCGTAGTCAACCATGACCGTCGTAATTACTTCAAAACGATTACTAGCAAAATTACCTTTTGGTGTATTGTCATAATCTTTCGTTTCTGTAACTTTATCGTATTCATAATTTCTCATACTAATACCATTCCAGCGATACCATGAGTCAGCATATGTGTGAGTGCCTGTCATGCCGATTGAGTAATTATTCGTGTCAATCGTTGGGCTTGTCATAAACTGAACCCCATCTTGTGAAGGTTCATAGCCAAACAAGTTTGCTTTTGAACGAGCACCAGTATAGTGGTTTAAGGTATATGTTCCTTCCCAGTTACCGCGGTAATAAAAATCTTTTTCAATTTCCCTTTGACAACTGTAGTAAACCTTCAAATTTTCGATAACGATATCGGTTGTAGAATATGTCATTAATAAGAAGTACCCGCATTTGGTGTAATCAGCAGAAGGAAGTCCATCTTCTCCCGAGGGAATCTCATCGGAACTTGTTGGCGTAAAATTTTCAAAAGCCGTTGCCGAATATAAAGCGTAAAGAGGAGCGTTTCCTCCGCTATAATCTACAGCAACACCTTTTAGACCATTGGCAACCGTAAAGTTCATCAAGATTGCTGGAGTATTTCCGTCTTTCGCTTTTAAGCGAATAAAGTCCTCTGATGATTGTGTTGATTCGGAAATATAATAAAGCGACATATTCACATTAGGAATGAAACCATTCTTATTGGTATCCTCGCTTGTCGGGCCGTTGCTCTCGTCAAACTCGCGAAAATAAGTGATTATATCCGCACCAACACGACCGGCTAAACCATTCTTTATAAGAGAATTATAGACGGCAATTCCGCTTAAGGCTAAAACACAAGCCAAAACTACGGCATATACTTTTTTTCTTTCCATTTTCAAACTCCTATTATGTTTTCAATATATGGCGAATTTAAACATATGTCAAAAATTTTCTTGATCTAGCGAAATTAGAAGGTGGAGAAAGAAAGCAAAAACTTGTAAATATTTTTTAGTTTGCCAAGATTAAGAGGGAGGAAAGTTATGATAACCTTTCGAGACGAAATATGGATTAAGACCGAAAAACGCCGCGCCTTCATCAATATCACACCTGACGTAATACGCGCGATTGAAAAAAGCGGAATTAGCGAAGGAATCGTACTTGTGAATGCGATGCACATCACCGCCAGCGTATTTATCAATGATGATGAAGTTGGTTTGCACCATGACTTTGAGCGGTTTTTAGAAAAAATTGCTCCGGAAAATCCCCACAATCAATACGAACATAACGGCTTTGAAGATAACGCGGACGCTCACTTAAAAAGACAAATTATGGGCCGCGAAGTTGTCGTGGCAATTACCGAGGGCAAACTTGATTTTGGTCCATGGGAACAAATCTTTTATGGCGAGTTTGATGGTATGCGGAAAAAAAGAGTGCTTATCAAAATAATTGGAGAATAAACTATTTGATACCTAAATAGAAGTTTGCTTCGCTAACCGAATACGTTTCTTCGGTTAAAGAAAATAATCCAAAAAGACCAACAAAGTACACATCGAATTCTTCACTAGAAGGTGTGTATTTTAATTGTGTATAAAGATCTAATTCGTAATCCACCATTGTTTCAAAAAGTTCGTGAAAGTTTTCTAATACCGCAGCCATATCTATCTCGATTATTTCAAGATCATCTTTTAATAGTGTCCAAACACTTGCCTCGTCATCATATGTTGATGAATACTCGCTTACTATGTCTTGGTATAGATTCAAGCTTGGTATGTAGAGAAAATCTTGATAAGCGGCGCTGTTCATATTAGAGAAATCGATAACCTCGACGTTTGTGCTATACGCTAAATAGGCATGATTAGGGTTAACAGTAAAGGATTGCGGAAACCCGAAAACACTCTCGAAATCTTCAAGCTTAAAATCTTGGGGCAGACAGCGAATGCGTTCAAATCCTATATCTTGAAAAGATATAACATAGTTGGTAATGTCATTTTTTTGCTCGTCAGTCACATCATTATTGGCTGGAATTATTTCGCCATTAACCAACATTCCGGCTTGTGTAAGAAGAGTTTCAAAACGGATATTCGCAGAATAGGTCGCTAAATTGAGAATGTTAATAAAGGGGACAAAGGCAATCGTAATTGCCGTCACAAACGATGTCGCGCCAATAATCTGTCCATGACCGAGTTTATAAGAGAATTTAAGTAAGCGTACGATCAGCAAGGCGATAAGCGCCAAGCCGAGATAGAAATATATACTT
>JAEWLX010000054.1 GCA_023457325.1 Bacillota bacterium
AGGTTATACGTGTTAAAGGTGTGGCAATGCTGATGGGTTCGGTGCAATCGCTAATTGTCGGAGCAATGCTCATTTTTCCATTTTCATCATTAATTAATAATGCCGTGCGCGCTTTTAAAGATGAAAATAATGGCATAATAATCGATAATGACATGATTAATACGGTTACGACAATTGTTGATGCTTATGATAATAGTGTCTTGGCAAACGTGCTCTTTAATTGGACTGATGATTCCGATGGAAAGAGTTGGGATGTTATGCTGATGGATTCCCTTACTTCAGCAGATGTCGGCGGCATAAAAATTAGTTTTATTGATGAACTATATAACATAATCGGAATTGGTAAGACCTTAACTTCGGCTGGACTATTAAGCGGCGAAGCTTTGGAAGGATTAGGTACAACGCTTTTGACTAATGATGAAATGGTTGTATCTTTGCTTTCTTCAATTGGCAATTCCGGTCTCGTCTTAATGCTTATTCCGGTTGCGGTTGATTTAGCCCTTAATCTTGATGAAGTCTCCAATTTTGTTGATAAAGATCTGCTTGTTTTGGATGATATCGATTGGAAAAATGAAATAAATAATGTCGGCAAAATGTATAAGTCACTGTTTGATACCGGCCTTTTTGACGAGCTTATCGACGATGAAGGTAATTTTGTTCTTGATGAATCTAACTTAACTAAATTATTTGAGCTTGATACTTATTCGGGCATCATGGGTTTATTCAAAACAATTGACGATAGCAAATTGCTAAGTCGCGCCATTTCTGCTGTCGCTTTCACGATGTCTAAAAACAATGAGCAAGTTAAAGAGTTTTCGGCCTTTTTGCCTCAAACATGGCCAGAATATTCCTCAATTCAGTGGGGTTCTGAGTTAGGCATTGTTTACGACGCTATGTTTAGACTTAATGCTTTAGATAGTTCACTTTTGTCCTCACTAATGAGTATGGGTGAAGATGATGGCGGTGGCGAAGGCGATGGAGACCCTGATCCAGAACCAGAACCAGCTATTCAAATCGCCCTTCAAAGAGCAACCATGGGCGCTCCCTACATGTCTGAAGATGACATTATAAGTAAATTGGACGAAGAACCCGAAGAACCAGAAACAAATCCTTTAGAGATTATTCTTCGCCATGCGGGGGCTATTAAAGAGATATTAGTTGGTCAAACAGATGCTAAAGGTAATCCAATTGGCGTCGATGCCAATGGTTTAACCCGAGTTTATGATGAAAACGGTAACCGCCTATATAACCGCCACTATGCATTATTTGATTCGCAGCTTTTACAATACTCATTGTCTGGGGCAATAACTTATTTGCTTGAATCCGTTTTAGCAGAATATGATTTAGGCGATCTTGATTTTGATGGATTATTCGCCGAACTCGATAGTGGTGTTCGCTTGTTGAATTATAAGAAAGAATATGGTGCCGTTTTAGACCTTTTGGTCGTTCTTGGCGAAAATGACGCAACAAGGGCTTTAGCTCTTGATCCGGAAAATCTTCCCGGTATCGTCTTTACTGAAGACGGCAGTTTAGAAAGCATTGATCCCAATTTAATTGGTGGCTTAAAAGCGGCATTGCCAAAAATTGATAATTCAAAGTTCTTATCTCTTATCTTTCCTAAATTATTAGAAAGTGCTTTTGGCGGCGAACAAATGGCTGGTGTTTTTAATTCAATCGGCATTGATGCGACGTCACTTAATTGGAATACTCCCAAATTAGGAAGAGAGTTTTCCTTATTAATTGATGCGTTTGATAGCGTTCAAGAGTTAATGTCGATCATGGCACCTTTTGAAGATGAAGGTGGCGATGTTGACGAAGCCAGTTTCGGCGATTTAATGTTTGAACTATCAGAAAAACATGAATCGTTGGCTAAAATGCTCGATATTCTATACTCTTCAAATATCATCAATGAAAAGTATCAAGAAAATGTGTATAACAGCTATGGTGTTTTACTACACGCCAAAGGCGAAATGGTTCATGGTAAAAATTCTAACTTCTACGCCATGCTTGATTATGTATTCGACTCCTTACTTGGCGGGCGAGGATTCTCTAATAAAAAAGATATCTATAATGTTTCGAAGTGGGCAAACTCAAAAACACTTAATGGCGATTTCCGTCGCGATCGATTCGGTAACGCAATCTATGATGGCGAAACAGGATATATGACGGAATTTATTGCTTCGATAGGACGGACACGTCTTCTCGATATTGTTGATATCGAAGAAGGTGAATCAATTGATTACGGAGAACTAGGCGCAGCCGTTAATGAAGTGTTTACTTCGGTCGAAAAAAGCGCGGTCTTTTCTGCTACATTCGGCGATGTTCTCGACATGTATGTATTAAATATGTTGAGCGACGACCCCGGCGATGTTTCCTTTAATAACGTCAGTGACTGGTCAGATGAAGGCGATGCCTTTGAAAGACTTTGTTTGGCGATTGATGATTTTGGCGACATCGATTTCTCGGATATTGATTTTATTAGCAGTGATTCAGATAAAGTCGTTGAACTATTAAGTGCTTTGGCTGATTCGCAAATGTTTGATGGTCCAGACGGCTATTTATTTGGTGACTTCTTTTATGATCAACTAACGACGTCTCTTGGCGGAAACGTCGAATATTTCTACGACCCCAATGCGACGACGACTTATGAAATGGAAGAAGATTTTGATTCGTTAGAAACAAGGCCGCAGTGGCAAGAGGAAATCGCTTTATTTGGCGCTGCGCTTGAAGCCTTACAATCCGCTAACATTGATAACAATGGCAATCCCATCGATACAAGTGATCCAGTTGACTACCTTGGTCTTTTAACAACTGGAAAAGTAACGGCCGACAATGTTCACAGTATTTTATCCGCTTTAAATGACACGACAACAATGCGCATGATTATTTACAATGGTTATAACCAAATAGCAACCGCTTTCCAATCGACAGAAATTGATCTTTCAACGATGAATAATGTTGCCCTGGTCGACATGAGCAAAGCTCAACGCCAAGAAGAAATTGATGTGACGGTTGAAATGTATCGCGTTATTGAACATTTAGGGACACAAGATCCCATCACGGGTGATTATAGTTATAACATTAATCTTCGCGATGTCGAACCAGAGGAAATCGATGATTTGCGCACAGCGCTTGATAGCCTTGTATCCTCGGTTGTGTTTAACTCTCTTGATGATGATTCTTTGCCTGGTGACGAGACAGTCTTCAAGCAATTTACGAAGTTTTTCATGGATGTTCCATTAGTGCAAGAAGCTATTTACCGTCCTGAAAACCCAAAAGATATCGATGGTGTTGCTCAGGGATATTATACAGATGGGCCAAGCAAAATTACCCATTTGTTAGACGCCAATTTTCCGACGCCAATCGTTGATGCGAATGTGGAGTTGGTTTTTGATGTAGCCAAAACCGAATCCGCTCAAAAGCAATATGTTGGCGAGATGATAGACCTTATTGATGTTGCTATTAATCTTGATGCGGGAGGAAACAACCCTTATTCTGCAGACGGTTTAAATATTGAATTTGAAGAACTAAATGAAGCAAATTTCGAAGCCATCCTTAGTGCCTTAAATGATTCACAACTTTTATATGACTGCGTACCAAATATGATATCACGCATTCTTAACGATGAAGCCGCCTTTGCAATTGACGACATTAATCTTGGCGCTGCCAATCCTTTCTTCCATTACAATGGAACGACCTTTACGAATCGCTTCCCCAGCGGAGAAATTAGTGAGTTAAGTGATTTGTTTGTCTTAATTCAAGACTTTAGTGTTTTAGTACAATCTGGCGATATCGATTTAAGTTTAGTCACTAGTAATTTGCCTTTATTTAAAAACACACTTGTTGCTCTTCAAGAAACCGAGACTTTCTACCAAGCTGGTAGTTATTTACCGGGCGAAATTACTGTTTTTGAACAAATCATTCGTAAGATTTATGTCGACACTTATTTAGCAGAACTTTCATATAATCAAGTATTTGATTTCGATGGATCTGTAACTTCGATTTCTGAAGGCATCAGTAATAAAATTACTGCTAGTATTATCGACTTCCCTAATTTTTCTGATCCATTGCATGGCGAATCACTTCATGCTGGAAGTTGGACAAGTGAGATTGATGCGATTGGTGACCTCATAACGGCTATTAATGGTCTTAGCATGTCATCAAGTCAATTATCTGGTCTATCGGTTGATACATTAACACCGACCAATCTTTCGACCATTTTGCAAAGCATAAATGCCCTTGACGTTGTTAAAGACGCCATACCTTATATGATTAAAGACGCTCTTTATAACGAAAA
>JAEWLX010000055.1 GCA_023457325.1 Bacillota bacterium
AATGATTCGCCAAAGTAATTGGGGTGTCGAGTATAAGCCCATAAACCTTGGTCCATAATTTTACCACGGTTTTCGCTTTTAGCGATGAAACGTCTTAGTTGAGCGTCGCCAACACTTTCGAAAAGGAAACCGATGATCCATAAAACCGCACCGGCAATCGTAAAACCATAAACAAGCCAATTAGTTGCGTACACTGTTCCATTTAAAGTAACGATAATAACAGTAGAAACAAGAATTGAAAGAAGAGCTTGTGACATGAATATTTTTAGAAACGCCAATAGGCGTGGATGCTTTCTACCAACTAGATTTTCACGCATTTTAACGTAGCGATAGTCTTCTGGTCTATTCCAGTTGCGCTTAAACAAATAACTAGAAAGCCGCAATCCCCAAATAGTCACTGCAATCGTAATGACAATAGCTGGTATGCTCGGCCAATTATACTTGATAAGCGATGAAATTAACAAAGTTAGCCATGCATTAACAACGAAACTAGCTCCCCAAACTATATCGATATAGCCATAGTTTTTCTTTTTTTCGGCAATTAGATAAGTCAAAGCAAAGAATAGAACAACAAAGATCGGCGGTAAGATATAACCCAAAATTACCATATGCCTATACCCCCATCAAAACCGCTAAGTAATAAACAGCGACGGATGTCGCAGTCGACAAGAATGTTCCCCAGACAATATCTGCCAATGTCACATTAAGAGGCCACTTTTTAAGCGTTGCAAAGTTTGTTAAATCATATGTCGAGTAAGTAACCAAACCAAAAACAGCTCCGTAAATCAAAGCGTAAGACCAACCCCGACCGCCAGCATATGCCGGTCCAATTACAAAGAGAGTAATACCGACAATAAAGATGAGATAAAAAATGATGGCCGGGACATAATTAACTTTCTCTGCCATCAAATGCCCGAGGTTTTTCTTATAGAAACGAGGTGATATTTTGACGAGCCAAACTAAATCAAGGAGAAGAAAAACAACAAACGTAAGTCCAATTAGAATTAAATATTTTAAAAACATTATCCATATTCCTCCATATTAAATTTAACATGTGTCATATAAGGGGTGTAAGCAAATTACTCGCTGTTTTTGCTAACTAGTAATTATTAATAATTGTTACAATGCATATATGCTAAAGATGCGACCATCAAAAGTAGGTATTATCTATGCTTCTTTATTTGTTTTTATAAGTGCGGTAATTTTTATCTTCGCAGGTTTTTCTGGTGATGTATCTTCTTCACAAAGCGGCTTTGTTGTTAACGTTTTAAACTCGATTCTTCGATTTTTCGGTGTGGTTTTAAATGAAGGAGAATTAGCGGGTTTTGCTCTTTTTGTCCGTAAGTTTTTTGGTCACTTTTTAATTTTTCTAATCGATGGTGTCTTTGCGTATTTGGCCTTATACAAATTATTTTCTTTTAAGAAAAACTTAATTATTCTTCTATTTGGTGTCCTTTTAATGTTTTTGGTAGCTGGCATTTCTGAATTTATTCAATTCTTTGCTGGGGGGCGGAGCGCTAATTGGATTGATGTCGCAATCGATTTAGGCGGAGCGACAATTGGTTTAATAATTGCTTTTGCTTTCACAATTAAAACAAATGAAAAAGCGGGTAATGAACCCGCTTCGATATAAAAACTATAATTTATCCGATTAATTTGCTTATTTGCTTTAAAAAATCAACGCGACTTTCTTGACCGCTAGACAGAACGGTGTCTTTATTTATCCAAACATTATTCTTAACTCCTACGCCTTCGAGAACGATTTTTAAGAAGACATTATCAATCGGATTACCTAAGTGTTCTTTGTAAACAAAAGTCGGTGTTTCAGAAGTAGTGATAACGTATGCTTTTTTAATGTGTGTTAGTTTACCAACTAAACCAGTTGCTCCATGATCGTAAGCAAAACCTTTAAGCATTACTTTATCGATAAAGCCTTTTAAGATGGCTGGGCTATCGCCCCACCAAATTGGGAAAATAACGACTAGTTCATCGGTATCAAGGAGCATTTTTTGATAGTTGCCTACTAGGGGGTCAGAAAATGAACCTTTGGAAAATAAGGAAAGTTCTTTTTCGGTCATGACCGGATTAAATCCATCCTTATTTAAATCGATAATTTGATATGGTTTTTCTCTATCAGTTAGAGCCTTAGCAACTACGTCGAGAATGGCTTTGTTGAAGCTTCCATGCCAAGGGTGGGCAAGAATAATTGTTGTTTTCATAATATTTCCTTTTGCTTTCGGCGGAATTATCCGCAGCACTATCATATCTAATTGGTAACGGGTGTATCAATCGAAACGATAAAACGGGCAAGAGATTCAAGAGCGGCATTTTGTTTTTGAACGAGTTTTGATATTTCTTCACTATCAATATTTGCCGCCCTTAATGCTTTATTTGCATATTCGGTTGCGTGTAAAGCGTGCTCTTTAACGTGGGCGGTGGCAATCACGTGGCCATAAGCTCGCAAAAGATTGCATCTTACTTCATTTTTTTCATGACGAGCAATTTCGTGCATCTTGAGGGCTTGATTACGCATGTGAGAAACTTTATGAAAGCCAGTCAGAAAACGATTTGTTTCCAAAACCATCAGGCGATACTCGTCATCGTTTCTAACATTAAAGTTAAGAATGTCGATGACTTCGCGGACATTGCGCAAAGCCCATTTCATCATCTCCCGATTGGAGAGAGAATCGCTGTATTTTAATAATTCAACAATTGTTTTTGAAGGCATGTTACTCACCCATTTTTCTTTTGAATTTCGCTTCTATTTTTTTCGACTTTTTTTCTAAATTTTTCTCGCGGGTAAAATAATTAGACATCAACTCTTTTGCTAGATCCAAAAATGTTTTGCGTAACAACTTCTTTGTATGGCTGTCTGATTCGCGATATTCGCCATAGATAAGTTTTGCGTTAGCTTTAAAGTTTTCGGTAAACTCGCTTAAAGTTGTACATTGGGAAATTTGAAGCAAATCGAAGAAGTTATCGATAATTATCTGCCGATCGCTAACACTAAAACCATTTAACCAAGCATATAGTGAGTTTTTAATTTTTCGTGACGAAACGCTCAAGTTCGTCTCGTGAAGCAAGTCGCTCGTTTCGCTATCAATTTGCCAGTTATATAAATTGTGCTGAGCAAAAAGAGTTCCTTGAGACTTTACTATATAATAGTAAGAATTGGTTTGAAGAATCATTCCAATGATGCTTTCTTCAGGAACAATTTTAATGACCTTAGGTAGGAGGTTAATATACTCAGTAGATGACGATATATCTTCACGAAAATCAGGGCCATCTAGATTATAAATAGAGCAAACTCTATTCTTAATCTTGTCTTTTTGTTTCATCGTGGCGTAAAAAGCTAAATTACCACCTTTAGAATGACCAACGACAATTATTTTGGAAAAACGATATTTGTTCGCTGTCGCTTTTAAGTATTCAACGGCTCTTGTTTGGGCTGGTATTTCATCAAGAAAAACCATATTAAAATCTTCTTTCCAGCCGTTGATGGTGTCGTCTGTTCCCCGGAATGCGACAACAATTAAGCTGCGATTCACAACAAATGTTGTTGCCGAAAATTGCATCTCAAATAAGAGATTAGTTTCTGAAACGTGATTGGCGACTTTTACATTTTGAAAGCGTAAACTTTTTGAAACGCAAAGCAGAAGTTCTTCATTTTGTTCTTTTGAATGACTTTTGCTGGCGGCAAGTTTGGCTTTTTCGCCAATTAGTTCAAGTCTTTTCCCTTTTTTTACTACCGAAAAATCAAGATATGATAGCTGAGCAAAGACTAAAGCATCAGCATCGCGAAAATTGCCAAGCGATAGCCGAGCATTTTCTTTTCGTACATAATTAGTGATGTTGATGACTGCCATTAGATAATTTTCCGCTCAAATTAAAATTTGAACGCCTATTTACTATGGTATGAATAATTACGTCCTAATTCAATGTTAATAACCAAGAAATTGCATAAAAAAGCCACTCTTGGATCAGGTGATTGATTCCTATTCCAAAAATGGCTTTAATTTTTTAGATAAAGAGTGTTACTCCGGCTTTTTCTGATTCGGCCAAATATGTTGCCACGCCGGCGTATTCAATTCCGTCAATAAGTTCTTCCTTTTGAATACCCATGACGTCCATACTCATCGTACAAGCGATGAACTTAACGCCCGCTGCTTTGGCTTGGTCAATCAAAGTATCGAGCGAATCGACATTTTTCTTTTTCATTACCGACTTCATCATCTTGGCGCCCATGCCTCCAAAATTCATTTTTGAAATCGGCATCTTTTTTGCTCCACGAGGCATCATCGCTCCGAACATTTTTTCAATAAAGGATTTTTTCACTTTGACACGCTGATCTTTGCGTAGCAAATTTAGACCCCAAAATGTACAAAAGATAGTGACGTTTTTACCCATCGAGCGACTGCCTTGACCAATAATCATGGCCGCCATGGATTTATCCATTTCGCCACTGAATAAGACAATAGTTGTGTTTTCATTTTCGACGCTCTTGCTTGCTGGCTTATTGGAGCCTTTACGTATGACCGCAACATAGCCTTCCTTGGTCGCTTCTTTTTTCAAAAGCGTGTTTCCCGTTGTTTCACACCATTTTGCAACATCATTAAAATATCCGCTGTCAGTCGCGATGATCTTCACCACTTCGCCAATTTTAAGTTTCTCCACAGCCTTATATGTTTGCATAATTGGGCCAGGGCATTGTAAGCCGCAAGCATCGATGAAAATTTTGACCTCATCTTCACGATAGTCGGTATTGATGATTTGGGGTTCATCACCGTCGAGACGGCGATGTTCAGGATTATGTAATTCTTCAACGATGTTTTTTTGATGAAGAGCCTTATAAATCTTATATCCGCCCAGTAAATTTGAAACATTCGTATAGCCATTATTGACGAGTACTTTTATAAACAAATATGCTGTATGGCCGACATTACAATAAACGATAATTGGCGTGTCTTTGTCTTTGGGTAATTTATCAAGATTCTTCCGTATTCCATAATATGGAATGTTTATCGCTCCATCAATATGGCCGATACTAAACTCTAAAGGAGTGCGTGAATCAATGATTACTACTTTTTTTTTACGAAATTCGTCTAATTCTTGCTGGTTAACTACACCAAATTCTTTCTTCATCATATTACTGCCGACATAACCGGCGATATTGACTGGATCTTTTGATGAACCGAAGGGAGGAGCGTAAGCAAGCTCAATATCTGGTAAATCAAAGATTGTTAAACCACCCCTAATTGCTGTTGCAATAACATCGATGCGCTTATCGGTGCCGTCTTTACCGACCGCTTGTGCGCCTAAGATCTTACCGTTTTCCGGGCTGAATAATAATTTGATGACAATATCGCTTGCTCCCGGATAATAACCGGCGTGATTTGATCTGGTAATTACTACTGAGCGGTAATCGACTTTTTTCCTGTCGAGCGTTTTTTGATTGTTACCCGTGCTAGCGGCCGTCAAAGAAAATACTTTGACAATCGAGGTACCTAAACTGCCATTAAATTTAACATCCCAGCCATTCATGTGGTCAGCCACTAACCGTCCTTGCCGATTCGCAAGCCACGCAAGTGGAACGGCGGTAGGAGTTCCATCAATGAAGTCTTTGACTTCAATCGCATCGCCAACTGCATAAACATCAGGTATTGCTTCACCGCTTTTCGCATCAATTGTTTGCAGGTGATCATTAGTGACAATATGCCCTTTAGGGCCAACTTTAAGACCGCCAGCAATAGCCAGACGCGATTCTGGGCGGACACCAACAGCCATAATAATCAAATCGGTTTTTAAGGTAATACCGCTTTTTAAAATAACCGTCTTACCTTCATCTTTAATTTCCGCAAGTGAATCTTTTAAATATATTTTTACACCATTGGTTTCCATCTCATTCTGAGCCATTTTTGCCATCTCAAAGTCAAGGGGGGGCAAAATTTGGTCGGCTAAATCAACGATTGTTGATTGTATACCTCTTTCGACAAGATTTTCCGCCAATTCGATACCAATAAAACCGCCTCCGATTACGACTGCGTTTTTAACATTTTGCTCATTAATAAAATTAAATAATTTGTCGGTATCAACTAAATTTCTCATCGAGAAAACGTTATGAGCTTTTTCTAAGCCCGGGACTTGTAACCATATTGGTGTGGCGCCAGGAGAAAGAAGCAATTTATCATATGTTTCATCATAAGTTCTTCCTGTCTTTACTTCACGAATTGTGACCGTTTTGTGTTTGGTATCAACGGCTATGACTTCTGAAAAGATGCGGACATCAATATTGTGATTTTCTTTAAACGTTTCCGGCGTTTCTGCCAAAAGACGTTCGCGGTCAGTAATTAGACCACCAATATAATAGGGGAGACCACAATTAGCAAAGGAGATGTGCTCATCTTTTTCAAAGATGATAATTTGGTCTTTCTCGTTTAATCTCCGCAAACGAGCGGCCGCCGTTGCCCCACCAGCAACGCCACCGACAATTACTATTTTTTTCATATATTTTTACCTCATTTAAAATGCTGTTTTCACATTAAATACATTTTAACACATGACACAAATTGCGATAACATACATGCTCGTAATTAAAATCGATCAAAACAAACCATCTTGCGTCGCGGAAAAAGAAACGATAATTTTGCGTCGCCTTTACCAAGGAAAATGACTTCGGTCAGAGCTTCTATTGTTATCTTAATATCAAATTCCTGACAGGGAGTAATCGTCAATTTATCACCAATATTTTTAATAAGGATTGTCTGATTATTTTCTATTACAAAATCATCGGTAATTTTGATGCGAAGACGAACTTGATTTACTCCATCATACTTAATTCTTTCTAGTAAAGATGCAACATCAATAATGCGAATCATATTCGATGGTATCGTCCCCTTGGGGCTAGGGAGTTCGCTATTAGAGAAATCAATCTTTTTATGGATTGGTTTTTCTTCTTTGCAAAGCATTATTTCTTCGACATCACCATCTTTGTGGGCAACATAGCCAACAATTTCGTTATTTTTTTTGATTAGTTCAAAGACGACGCCATCCTGCCACATCGAATTAAGGTATTTGGCATAGTATTTTTCATCGCGCAGTATGTAACCTTCATAATCCTTGATACATGCGCTATACATATTAGAAAGCATAGCTGAATCATTTGTCTGCTCAAGTCCGCATTCAAATGTTTTGTGATACGTATGTAAGCCAACATTAAAAGCGTAATGAACAAAACCATAATCTGAGTAAAACTTGGGAATGGCTGGATATAAAGAGATTAGGCAATAACCTTTTTCTCGCATAGCATAAAATGTTTTCTTCATCACCTCACGCATTAAACCTTGACGACGATAGTTTACGTTCGTGCTGGCCGCTACTACAAAGGGGAGTTCAAATGTCTGAGCATTAAAAACGAACTTTTTCATAATAATATGAAGGGCCGATACGATGCGATCGTCTCGTTCAATATAAAATGCTCTGCGCAATCGATAAAAGTGAAGAAAAAAGAAGTCGACATAATTTTTGGAGTCGTCAAACGAATCTAAGTATAAATGATAAAGCTGGATTGTTTTTGCATCGAAAAGACACGCATATTTCCGTTCTTTATAAAGGGGGTTGAGAGATAGCTTCGCCTTTCGAAGTTGTGGTAAACCAATATCTTCTTGTCGAGAAAGTACTCGGCATGCGCGATAGTGTTTTGCGGATGTTAATTGCACGAGAATTGTTCCGCTTCCGATATAGTTATAGTCACTTTTCTCAAAGAGGATAACGCCATGGTCGAAAACGCTTATTA
>JAEWLX010000056.1 GCA_023457325.1 Bacillota bacterium
TTTATCGAACCAAAAGAAGGGGCAATTCAACTTGGCGTTACGGAAGATGATATCGATGGCGCCATCGGCGAATCGGTGAAGCTTTGTCTAGACATTCTTGATAAGAAGACGGTTGATCTTGTTGATATGAAAGGGAAATAGTTTCCAAAAAAACGTGTGCCTAAATGTTTACACCTGTCATAGTCATCCGTATAATAAAGATATAAGCAATGCTTATGCCCCCTAATCATGGGCAAGGAGGAAATACTATAATGATTAATGAATTTGGACTAGACTACGTCGTTCATCTCGTGCTGCTCATTTTCGTTGGAGTTTTATGGGGTGGAGTCATTCGTATCGTCCGTGGCAAAGTTGTCATTGGTGTTCTTTACATCTTGACAGGCGCCTTCTTTGGAATCGGCTGGCTTATTGACCTTATCAATATGCTAACCAAAAAGAATTTCGCTACTGCCTAGTTCATCCTTTTAATAACAAAAACTGTACATGTTTATACATGTACTTTTTTTATTGATATGCAAAATTGTAATTACTTTTGTTATTACAATCACAAATTATTGCTATAATATTTAAGATATATAAGGAGATGCTATGATCGAGTTACGAGGAATTACTAAAGACTATCTAAGTGCAGATAATGTGACTCATGCTTTAAAAGGCATCGATTTAAATTTTCGCAAGTGTGAATTTGTTTCTATTCTTGGTGCTTCTGGTTGTGGAAAAACAACAATGTTAAATATTATTGGCGGTCTCGATCGTTACACCGAAGGCGATTTATTAATCAATAAAAGATCGACCAAACAATACAAAGGCAGTGATTGGGATGCTTATCGCAATCGTTCAATTGGTTTTGTTTTTCAAAGTTATAACCTTATTAACCATATTTCTGTTTTGGCTAATGTTGAATTAGCGTTAACCCTTTCTGGTGTCTCTTCTAAGGAGCGAAAAGCCCGGGCAACCGAAGCCTTAATCCGTGTCGGACTTGAAGATAAATTAACGAAAAAACCAAATCAACTAAGTAATGGACAAATGCAAAGAGTCGCAATTGCCCGGGCTTTGATTAATGATCCGGAAATTGTTTTGGCTGATGAACCTACAGGAGCTCTTGATAGCGTTACTTCCGTGCAAATCATGGATATTCTAAAAGAAATAGCAAAAGATCGCCTCGTCATCATGGTGACACATAATCCCGAGATTGCTGAACAATATTCAACGCGTATCATTCGTTTAAACGATGGTTTAGTTATCGATGATAACAATCCTTACGATGGTGAAGCGCCTTCAAAGTGCGCGCCTTCTACACAAGAGCCAGTCAAAAACTATAAAAAGAAAACAGCGATGTCTTTTTTGACAGCATTCATGCTTTCACTGAGAAATCTTGCGACAAAAAAATCGCGAACAATTTTAACGTCTTTTGCCGGTTCTATCGGCATTATTGGTATCGCTTTAATTCTCTCTTTATCGTCTGGTTTTAGCGATTATATATATCAAGTTCAAGTCGATACCTTATCAACCTATCCGATTACGATTAATAGTAGTGACAATAACTTTTGGGAACTGATTAGAAATATTCGTGAAGGCGAAAACGGAGAAAAATATCCCGAAACCCAAATAGTGTCTTCAAATCCAATCACATCAACTTTTATTTCTGAATCTGGCACTAGTCAACACACCAATAATTTGAAAGATTTCAAAACACATCTTGACCAAGAAGAAATTAGAACGCAATATGCCGATGATTTATCCGCCATTCAATACTCATATAGTATCGACTACCAAATATTTGCAAATGAATATTCAGTGTCGAATAATACAAGGCTTTTTCCTTTCTACATACCTGGAGATATTAATACTTCGCGATATCTTGATTTAGGATCAGTTTTCAACGAGATGCTCGACAATCGTTTATTGATTGAATCGCAATATGAACTACTAGCAGGTGAATATTTAGATTCAGAAAATGAAGACGATACCTTTAAAATCGCCATTGTATTGGACGAATACAACCGTATTCCTGATTACGTATTAGTAAGTCTTGGTCTTATTACAGTTAATGATCTATTCTTACCATCAGAAAACAAGTCATTTACCTTTGATCAAATGCTTGACATCAAACTGAGGATGCCGGTTAAAGCCCAATTTTATAAAGATATTGATGAAGACGGAGTCTATTCAGTCGTTGAACGTGAAGCTGCTAATTATCCAATTTTTAAAGATATTCTTGATGACTCTTTCGTTCTTGAAGTAGGAGCAATTTTACGTCCACGGCCAAACATTTCAGCAACTTCCCTCAGTGTTAACATTGGTTATATGAGTTCTTTAACTAAAGCAGTCATTGAAAAGACCAATGATGAGCCTGTCGTTGTCGCACAAAAAAACAACCCTGAAATCGATATTTTAGAAGGTAGCGAATTTGATTCCGAAAGTAAAATTACTTTAAAAAGTCGATATAGTGAGTTGGGCGTATGCGATCTTGAAACACCCAACGCCATTCACATTTATCCAACAAGTTTTGAGGCCAAGGATCGGCTGATTGCGATGATTGATGATTATAATGAAGGGAAAAGTGAAAGCGATAAGATAATATATACAGATTATGTAGCCATTTTAATGTCTTCAATTACTATTATCATCAATGCTATTACCACGATCCTTATTGCCTTTGTATCCATTTCGCTTGTCGTGTCTTCAATTATGATTGGCATTATTACCTATATATCAGTGCTGGAGCGAACTAAAGAAATTGGTATCTTGCGAAGTATTGGGGCGAGGAAACGCGATATATCACGTGTCTTTAACGCTGAAACACTAATTATCGGTGGTTTCGCTGGAGGGCTAGGTGTCGCGATTGCTGCGATATTGAATTGGCCCGTCAATCTCATTATTAATAGTTTTGTCGAAGTTGGAACGATATCCGTTTTACCATGGTATGCCGTCTTCATTCTAATTGGTATTTCGATGGCTTTAACATTCGTTGCTGGTCTTATTCCTTCGCGGATTGCATCGAATAAAGACCCCGTTATTGCTTTGAGGACTGAATAGTATGGAATTGTTGGGGCGCTTTATCGACGATCAATACGAGTATAAAGGAATAAAAGAAGTTCGCACTATTGTTCGAGCTGTTGTTTTAGATGAGAATAATCGCTTAGCGCTCACTAAGATTAATAACACCGACAAATTTGGGCTGCGCGATTACTATGAATTACCGGGCGGAGGAGTAAAAAAAGGTGAATCTTTGATTGAAGCTTTAGCCCGCGAAATGGAAGAAGAAATTGGATGTCAGCTCAAAGGAATCAGTGAAATTGGAAAAGTAATTGACTACTATAATTTGATAAGTCGTGAGAACCATTGTCACTTCTATTTAGCTCACGTAAAATCCCGCGTTCCGACACGACTGGAACCGGATGAAGTCACTCGCATTGAAAAAACGATTTGGGTGGATATTGATGAGGCGATTCGTTTATACGAAAATATGCAAAACGTCTTAGTTGGTCGTCTTGTCAAACAAAGGGAATTGCCGGTCTTGATAAAAGCTCGAAAAATGATTAATTCTCTTTGACAACTTGGCGTAGGATAGATATTATTATTTAACGTGTACACTTGGCGATCGTGGTGAAGTGGTTAACACATCTGGCTGTGAACCAGACATTCGTGGGTTCGATTCCCATCGTTCGCCCCATTATCAAAAAATAAGACCCATTGGGTCTTTTTTTCATGGGGCGACCGATGAATAGTAAATTTGATGAAGTGCGCAATGTTTTTCTTATATATTTATTAGAGGAAAGTATGGGAACAAACAACGGACACGAGAATGAACAAGAGATAATTGAACTACTTAGCGGAAAAAGAATAAGCGATTTAGCGCCCCATTTTAAACAATGGCTGATAAAACTTTTTCCAAACTGCAACGCTTACCTCAAAGTAAAAAAGCTGAATAATGAACAAAAAGCAGATATTGAAATCTTATGTGGAAATGAAAGACGATATATATCAATAAAAAGTGGTGATTCGAATTCCTTTCATTCTGAAAACATCAAAACCTTTATTCCTTTTATACGTAGTCTAGGCGTTAGCGAGTCGACACTAAAAACAATTGTCTTTTTCCATTATGGTGATAATACATTCACTGGTCTTGGGCCGACACGTTTCACATCTAAAGAATTGAGGAGAGTTCACGCAAGGGCTTTCAATTCCGCAAGTCGAGAACTCAGCCAGCCATTATTCATGAAAGAAATAGTCAACCGTGTTATCATCAAAGGAAGATACGAAACTAACTATCCGATTGATGGAATATATCATGGTACGATTGGAGACGGTTTTTTCTTATCAACAAAACAGATAAATCGGATTCTATTAAGAAAAAGCCATCAACGAAAAAACGGAACGATTAATATTGGGATGCTAACTTATCAACCAGGAAGCCGTAATTTGTGGGGTATACCAGGGTCTGAACAAAAACGCGAACAATCAGAGATTCGATGGCGAAGCTTTCTTAAAGATGCGAAAAGCCAGATTCTATATGATAAATAGCAAGATAGTAAGAATTACAGAAATTTCTAATTCAGCAAAATCGTTATTATAAATTTATTGATTTTTTAAGTTAAGTATATCAATACTTAGAAGTAAGGACAGACTCCTATGTACAGGATGTTATTAAAAGCAATGATAGCTGTTTTCGTTTCGCTGTTGGCGATAATTTCATCTTCTTGCACCCCTCTTGACGATAAGGTTCTCCTTTCATATAAATACATGAAAGTTTCGTATACTTCAGAAACATTCGATTTTACTTTTATGGAGGATAATGATTACCCCAATTTGATTTCTACATATGAGGTAGATAAGCGATATGTTATCTCTGAAGAAGATTTATCTAGCATTGGTTTACTCACAAGTTTTGTTCCTCATAACGATGGTGGGTATTACTCCAAAATAGCGTATTATTCAGACGCTATAAATCCATCAATCAGCAATCAATTGACTGAGGGGTATATTTGTCTTACCGATATTATGTTTTACTATTCATATACCGGAGGAATTGCTCAACCTCCCGTAAACTAAACTCTTTATTCAAAACAATCAATATCGTTGCGTTTCATTCCTACCTATAACAAGCATTTTCATAGAACGCGTCGAACTTGTAAATGAAGACACTTTTCTCAATTTTAACCTTGAACTTTGTGTTCATAACAAAAAAGACATTTTCCCTTAATATGTGAAAAATGCGTTTTTCTTCTGCAAGCATGGCCACATTTCAAAAAAATAAGACTTAAAAGGTCTTTTTTCAAAGGATGAGCGATGGAAGAGAAGCAAATATCTCCTAGTTGCATATTGTATTTAAATTGAAAATACATACCTTAAAGGAACAAAAAACCGGTTACATTGTCGTATATAACATTGTTAAAGACCGCTGAATTTCGTATACTTATGTATATAAAATTGCCATGATTAACATTTTTAGAAGCTTTGCTTCAATTCACATCGAAGGAAATAAATCACAGGCTCTAAAGGCCGATGTTTTTAGTGTCGATGAAAATAAAGTCCCATTTGTTTATATTCCAATTACGAGCCCTAATGGCACGGAAATGGATATATTTGTTAAAGAAGGCGATCAGGTATTAGTTGGCACGCTAATCGGCCGAAGGAAAGATTTTTATGTACCAGTTTTTTCCTCGGTATCGGGTATCGTTAAAGGACGAGCAAGCATATATAATCCGCTCGCAGGAAGAGCTACTGAACACTTAGAAATCGCTAATGATTTTAAAAAGACAAGAGCCAAGCCTCTAAAAATCGTTTCTTTTGATAGTGATTATAAGGACATTATATCCGCCATTAAAGAGGCCGGAATTGTCGGCTTAGGGGGAGCGGGATTTCCTACCTATTTTAAATATGAAAATAGTAGTAATATCGATACCATTATTATTAATGGAGTGGAATGCGAACCATATTTGTCGACTGACTACAAACTGCTACAAAACCACGCTCTTGATGTTATTAAAGGAAGCGAATTACTCCGCTTAGCCGCTCAAGCCGATAAGGTTATTATTGTCCTTAAAAATGATAAGACAGCCCTTGTTGAGATTCTTAGCAAATACTTAGATAATTTTCCGCATGCGAGCATCAAATTTGTTAAAGACATATATCCTATGGGTTGGGAAAGATTGTTGATTAAAAGAGTTCTTAAACGAACATATAATGAACTTCCTAAAGAAGCGCATGTCATTGTCAATAATGTCGCGACGGCAATGGCAACAGCGCAGGCTTTAATTAAAGGTGAACCGATTACTCATCGCACAATTACTATATCCGGAAACGCTATTAAGCAATCAGTCAATGTTCGAGCTCCGATTGGCACTCCAATGTCTCATATCATACAAGAAATAGGCGGATATACCGCTGATGAAGTAATTGCTTTTACTGGCGGGCCTATGACTTCGCGAGCCATTAAAGATGATTCGTATGTATTACAGGCTTCAATGAATGGGTATACGGCGATTAAACCTGTCTTTTATCATCAAGTGCCATGTTTAAGATGTGGTGCCTGCACAGCGGCATGTCCGGTTGGAATTCAACCCATTGAAATCAAGATGGCACTCGATAGTAATAATACCAATCGTTTAATAAAATTAAACGCTAATCGATGTGTCGAATGTGGAATTTGTTCTTATGTGTGCCCATCATTTATCGAAGTGGCAGATGCTGCTATTCGCGCCAAAGGCAAA
>JAEWLX010000057.1 GCA_023457325.1 Bacillota bacterium
ACATCACCTTTTTAAAAAAACTACCAGGCATCGGAGCAAAAGCTGCCAGCCAAATTATTCTTGATTTAAAAGGACAATTAACTGGTACTCCTGCTGGAAATCCTAACCAATATGACGAAGTTCGCGACGCGTTAAAAGGCCTTGGCTATAAAGTGAAAGAAATCGAAAACGTTCTTGCGACCATCAATGAAAAAGATGCGACTAACGAAGATATTCTTCGTTTAGCCCTTAAGAAACTTAAAAAATAATGACAGATAGAATCCTCGATGCCAAAAAGAATCTAAAAGAAGAAGAGGTCGAGATTTCTCTTCGCCCTAAATATTTAAAAGAATATGTTGGGCAAGAAGAATTAAAGCAGAATCTTCGCGTTTTTATGGGCGCTGCTAAACATCGCGACGAAACACTCGATCACGTTTTGCTTTATGGGCCGCCCGGTCTTGGCAAAACGACTCTCGCCTATGTTATTGCAAACGAGATGGAAGGTAACATTCGCGTCATTAACGGTCCTTCAATTGAGCGTTCAGGTGATTTGGCCTCGATCTTGGCCGACATCAAAGCCGGCGATATTCTCTTTATTGACGAAATTCATCGCTTGCCGCGAGTTGTTGAAGAAGTGTTATATGGGGCAATGGAAGATTTTAAACTCTCGATTCTCATTCCTCGTGAGCAAGGCTCAAATACGTTAAATTTGACGTTAGAACCCTTCACTTTGATTGGCGCGACAACTAGGGCTGGTGACTTGAGTTCACCGCTCAGAAGTCGTTTTGGTATCGTTGAAAAAATCAATTTTTATAGTGAAAAAGAAATTGAAGGAATCGTTAGAAGAACATCGAGCGTCTTAAGGACGGGTATTGATGAAGACGCCGTAAAATTAATCGCCAAAAGAAGTAGGGGTACTCCGCGAATTGCGAATCGTTTGTTTAGAAGAGTTCGCGATTTCGCAAATTACGAAGGCAAAAACGCAATTGCCGTCAGTGATGCTCGCAAGGCTCTTGATGCGTTGAAGGTTGATTGCCTTGGACTAGATGATGTCGATATCCGTTATCTTAACGCAATTATCGATCGTTTTCATGGCGGTCCAGTCGGTTTAGAGGCCGTTGCCTCTGCCATCGGTGAAGAAATTATGAATCTTGAAGATGTTTATGAACCCTACCTTTTGCAAATTGGAATGATTAATCGTACACCTCGCGGAAGAGTGGCCACCGAAAAGGCTTATGAACACCTCCGCAAAAATCATCAAAAGTCACTTTTTTAACTCGATATCCGTAATTGCTTAATCGATTATTTAACGCGTTACAACGCGTTTTTTATTCAAATAACTCGTAAAATTCCTCGTTGCATTACTTTTATAAAAGTAGTATGTTATATAAGCAAGCGTAAATTAATCTTTAATTTAAATTTCTCGCTTCGGAAAAGTGATATCTCTCACATTATCGGAGGACCACCATGCGTCGACTAATTGCTTACATAACACTCGCTATTTCCACTCTTATCGCCATCGGCGTTGGCATTAACCCAATCTTATCACAAGGCGTCAACAATCTTGACTATCGCGATGGTCGTCAATTCGTCTATCAACTTTTTGATCGCGATGATGCTGAACTCGATATCGAAGAAGAAGATGCCGCCAAGCAAGTCGCTGGTGTCATGGACGAAAGACTGAAGACATGGGGCGTTTCCAATTATCGTGTTGAAGTTGATGGAAATGATATTATTCGTGTTTCCTTAACAGCCAAAAACGATACCGAATATGACTATTTAGAAAGATATCTTGGCTTCAGCGGTCAAAATTTTTCCATTTCAACTAAAGACGAATCAGTCCGCTTAACCCATGATGAAGTCTTTGCTAATAGCGAAGCCCGCATTGTTTACGAAGGTTATGCACCTTTAGTCATCATTCCTTTAAGCGATACATCTGCCTTCAAGGCCTTAGTTGATGCCGCCAATGCAGCGGTTGGGACTGACCCAGATGTTATTGACGACCCCGATCCTGATCTCCGTATTTCAAGAAAAGCAGAAGGCGACGAAGAAGCTTCTTCGGAACCAAATATCTTCTTATGGGCTAATTGGCTCGAAGGCGAAGACTACGAAAAAGCCCAAAGCGATAACAAGATAGCTGATAAAATTATTGCTCAATTCCTCTCTTCAAACATCTATTACGAAAATAGCGATGTTGAAGAAACGGAAATCAAATATCTAAGTGGTTTTGCGGATTCAGAAGGAAACTATGATACTTCCAAAATTCGTCAGGCCAATAATTTAGCCATTTATGTCAAAAATATTTTTAATGCCGAAGCCTATGATTACGAAGTAACAAATATATTTTCGACACCAATTGTTGCTAACGTCGAAAGCATTTTGACGTATGGCATGTCCGTTGGCTTATCGATTAGCAAAACATTAATCGCGACAATCGTTGTTTCGGCCGTCATTTCCCTCGTCCTAGCCTTCTTCTTTAGACTTGGTTCGATTTCTGTTATTACATCGACGGCTATCTCCTTCTTTGCGACGCTGGCCATTTTCGTTGCTTTTAAAGCTGAATTCAATGTCGCTGGTTTATTAGCGTTAATTTTTGTGGCGGCCGCCTCTTTACTTGCCGGCATCCTTCATTTAACCAAATTTAAAGAAGAAATCTATCGTGGACGCAATTTTAAGAAAGCAAATACTGAAGCCGCCAAAGCTATGACTGTTCCAGCAATTGATATTGCTGTTATTATGATTTTTGTTGGCGTCTTAAGTTATGTTATCGGTGGGGCTTTAGTCGCTTCTTTCGGAACGATGCTTGTCATCGGTGGGGTTGTTAGCTTAGTTGTTAATCTCGTTGTTTTACGACTAATGATGTGGCTTGTGACAAACACCACTTCGCTTCAGGGCGTCAATAAAGCCTTTAATATCGAAGATAAAAATGTTCCTAATCTTCTTAAAGAAGAAAAGCAAACATATTTCGGTCCATATCAAGATCGCGACTTTACAAAAAGAGCCAAACCAGTGGCAATCGGTGTCGGCGTTTTCTCGGCTGTGTCACTAATTATGATGATTGTGTTTGGTGTCTTAAACGGTTCAATTTACAACACAAGCGCTACTTATCAAGAAACATTAAAAGCTTATATTACCGTCGTCAGCGATTCTCCGGTTATCGATAGCGTTTCTTATGTCGAAAACGACATTCTCGCCAATGTCTATGTTGGTGATGAAGTTGTGTCGTTTGCGACTATCGATCATGAACAACGCGAGGATTATGATGCTGAAACCGATATAACGACCAAATATAACTATTATATAGTTAATTTTGATCAACTCTATACTGGTGAAGAAGAGGCTTACTATTTAGATGGCGGCATTAAACTATACACCGGTACTCTTGAAGAAGTTCTTGATTCCTTCGTCGATACAATCGAGGGTGGTGAAGGTCAAGTTCGCCTTAAACTTTCAGAAAATATCATCACGCAGCCTTCGACGACTTATATTGCTCTTGGTGCCCTAGCTGGTGTGGGGCTAGCAGCTTTCTATCTTGCCTTCCGCTATCGCGTTTCGCGAGCTCTGGCCGCCTTTAGTGTCAGTGCTGTTGCTTCATTTGCAACTTTGGGTTTCTTTGTTGTTACGCGAATTGCCACGACGCCAGTCGTCGCCCTTGTTGTCCCAACAATCGCCCTCTTAACCTTGCTGACATCGCTATATTTCTTTATCCGTGAAAAAGACTTGCTTAAAGAGGATCGCTCAAAAGAAAAGACGGCTGAAATTCGTAAGCAAATCATGATTAGGGCCACCTCTTTGGCGGCAGGACCACTCTTTATTTTTGGAATTATCATGTCATATTTTGCCATCAACTATTTCGGCTTTGGTCCAGCGTCTTTCGCTGCCTTATTTGGGGGAATGCTCCTAGGTGTGGCGCTAAGTGTTGTCCTAGTCGTAACCTTATTAGGGCCGGCCTCTCTTTTCTTTGAATCACTAATCGCTAAACTGGTGGCTAGAATTCGCTTACCGCGAATCGGCCGTAGCAAGAAAAAGGTCGTAGCTAAGTCAACATCAAGCGAACCCGAAGAAACGATTTTCATCGGCATCAACGACTAATTAACAAAATGGCTACTTTATGTAGCCTTTTTAATATATGGATTTTTTTAGAAAACTTCTCGATTATTATCATCTTTCAAATGAAGACTACGAGGCAATGACTCGACCTTTATCTTTTGATGATATTCGCTACGACAAGATTGTTACAAATCTTGAGCCATTAATAACACGTATTAGGAAAGCAATTGATAATAAAGAGAAAATTATTGTCTATGGCGATTATGATTGTGATGGAATCATGTCGGTTTCAATTATTGTCAAACTATTTGAAATACTTGACTATTCGATAGGCTATTATGTTCCCAGCCGTTATCTTGATGGCTACGGTCTAAATGTAAAGAAGGTTGAAGAAATTGCCGCGAAGGGATACACGCTTATTATTACCGTTGATAACGGCATCAGCGCTTTTGACGCTATTGATTTAGCTAAAGAAAAAGGTATCGATACCCTTGTCATCGACCATCATGAAGTTCAAGATAAACTACCTAATGCTTTTGGCATTCTTCATCCGATAGTCTCTAACCTCGGTGACATTCCCGCGAGTGGTGGATTCATGTCATTCGTGCTTTCAATGGCTTTACTTAACGTAGTTAATCCGTATCTTCTTTCCTTAGCGGCGATCTCGACAATTTCTGATATGATGCCTCTTCTTGGATATAACCGCGATATCGTAATTATGGCTTTAAAGGCGATGAACGAACATAACTTTCCTGCTCTTAACAAACTGACTGAGGGCAAGAAAATCGATGAGAAAATAATCGCGATGGAAATTGCTCCGAAAATTAATGCGGTGGGAAGAATGGATGAGACAACCAATATTAATCGCCTAATAAAGTTTTTTGTCAGTGCAAATTATGAAGATATCGAAGCTTATGGTGAATTTATTAAAACGATTAATGATTCACGAAAAGAGATGACAAAGGATGTAGTTAGTTCGCTTGATGAAATTGGCGATGAGCCAGGTATTGTCTTAAATCTTAATATTAAAGAAGGTTTAATCGGTTTGATTGCTAATCGGCTCGTTAACGAGTATCAAGTTCCGACAATCGTCTTTACAGAAGATAGCACGGACAAAAACCTTTTAAAGGGCAGCATGCGTTCAAAAGAAGGTTTCAATATTACCAAAGCGTTTGGTAGTTTAGAAAAATATTTGCTCACTCATGGCGGACATGCCTTTGCCGGCGGACTTGCCATTCGAAAAGATGATTTTGAAGCCTTCAAGAGCGATTTTCTTGCTCTGGCGATGAAATATCGTTTTGTTGAACAAGATACTGATGCGCTAGCTATTTCTTTAAATGATATCAATATGCATAATTACGAGATTCTTCGTTCTTTTTCTCCATTTGGAGAAGGATTCAAAGAACCCGATTTTCTAATCAAGGGTATAAAGACCGCAAACCTCACCTATATTTCTAACGATAAGCACCTTTCGACAGTTATCGGCATGAATACCAAAATACTTGGCTTTAATATGTCGCGACAGGAACTTAGTAAATTTCCGTACGTGATTTTATATGGCAATATGCGCCTCAGCGATTATAAAGGGCGTTACACCCTTGAATATCGCGTTTCTTCATATCGTATAGATAACTTGCTATGATTAGATTATGAAGAATAAGTTTTACTTAGTATTACCAGCTTTCTTTGTTCTTTCTTCGTGTGTAATAAGTAATCCGCATTATCCTCAAGATGAACTTGATTTAGATAAGTATCAAGAACCAGTTGTCTTGGATTGGACAAACGATGATCTTGAATCCGAAGAAGTTCTTTTTGATGATAACGAAGTGCTTAGAACATTTTTAAATAATCCGCGCGCACCTATTAAAGAAGTAACGATATTCGAAAACGTTTATCGCGGAGATAGAGCCTTGCGACTAGGCGATAATTCCGCTCCCAACGAAGGCGAACTAACCTTTACGCTTAGGAATATTTTTTTAACCGATGCTTTGTCGATTGCTGTCTATCCATATTATTATCAAATATTTGATTATTACACTGGACAAAACAAATACATTCATGATTCTTTTTCGATATCGATTAATGATCGCGAATACATCAAAATAAACGCAAATGATGAAATGACACCGATAGACTTAACCTTCGCTTTTTCTACTTCACTTGATGAAATATCGATTAAGACTAAAGGCGGGAGAGCCTTTCTTTTCTCGCTATCTTTATATCAATCAATATAAAAATCCCTAGTTAAATAAGCATATGAAAAAGCGGCCCGTGAGCCGCTTTCGTTTTGTGAATGATTAGTGTTTAGGCAGCAACTGGTGTAATAACGGCATAGCCAGAAACACGGATTGAAGGATTAGCCGTAGCGGCGAACGGTAAATCTTTGTTTACGCCAACAAGAAGAGCTGTAACGGTGAAAACGGTTGTTGCATCATAGGTAACACCTGAAAGATCATGGTGATAGAAGCCAAGACGATAGTAACCACCGGTTCCAGTGTTCTTGCCATCTACAGATGCGTCGTAGTTAAAACAGGTATAGCTTGTTCCGGTTGGAGTTGAGCCACCATATGAACTATCAACTAATTTAACGTTTGTCCATGTGTAGACACGACCAAAGCTATCTTTGGTTAAAGCATCGCCCCAAGCGCCAAAGCCTGTTTCCATATCACAAGCAGCAGTGCTTAGAAGTTCGCCAAATTCCCAGCTTGGTTCCGCGACTGGATCAAAAGCGCTTGGAATTAACGACATCGTTCTTGAATAGTCACCACCGGTAGCAATTGTGACAGTGCCAGTAATATCATAGTATTCTCCGGCAACTGCTAATCC
>JAEWLX010000058.1 GCA_023457325.1 Bacillota bacterium
ATTAGCGACATTCGAAATTGATAGTCTTGACTTCTCAAACGGCTAATCAGTTTTTCCGAAACCAATTTTTTCTCGACAAGAGCAGTTAACATCGCTTCTTTATCGTGAGCCACGTATGCGGCGATGACGGGGCGAATCCGCTCGAGAATATGATGAAAATCTGGCTGGCGGATTCCGCGATCGAACAAGGCGATTTTATTGTCGAGACGCCCTTGCTTATCAATAAAATAAATTGCTTGAAAATCATAATGAAATACCGCCATGATTTCCTGATCGCTATACACTTTGACAAACTGCGTAAAAAGCGAATCGTAAATTCGAAAATTATAAAGCTCAAAAGGATCAATAACTAATGTTTCGAAATCATCAACCAACTTATCGTATGGCGAAAGGAGTAATTTTTCAAAATCCTCCGAATAAATCTGGTTAATAACACGATTAAAGATTGGTACATAAAGACGGAGTTTATCATCGTTTGCAAAGGGAATATCAACGATTTTCTCGCGGATAAACTTACGGAAAAAAGATAAATTCTTTCCGTGCTTTAATATATTATTTTCCGAGGCAAAGCGCACCGCTTCTTCGATGACTTTTTTATTTTT
Source organism: Bacillota bacterium (assembly GCA_023457325.1). GTDB lineage: Bacteria > Bacillota_I > Bacilli_A > RFN20 > CAG-826 > UBA1424. The sequence continues at coordinate 603 of JAEWLX010000058.1, forward strand.
GATTGCGCGAATGATGATATTGGCGCGAATGATTTCAAAATCACTATTTGCTAGGGCCAAGTGTTTATACATTGGAAACCGTTCCAAAACGAGACGATTTTTGAGGAAGAAAAGATTTTCATCGCTATCGACGAAGCCTTTGAAACGTTGGTTTTGTTCGAGGACTTGATATAAATTCATTTTAACTTTCCAAATGATGGGCGATGACACTTAAAGCATATATTGAAGCCGTCTCAGCTCGCAAGATGCGTTTGCCCAAGGAGATAGGAAGATAACCCATTGTCTTAGCTTCATCCACTTCTTCGCTAGAAAATCCTCCTTCGGGACCAATTATCACTGCCACTCGATCTTTCTTTTTTATTTGTTTGAGAGCTTTATTTAGTACTGTCGTCGGTCCGCTTTGTAATTCGTAGGCCAACAATTTGTGATGAGCGCGAATCGAAATAATTTTTTTAAAGGATTCAAGATAACTAATCGTCGGAACGAAAACGCGTTGCGATTGTTCGGCAGCTTCTTTTAAAATGCGTTGGTATCGCGATAATTTAGTGATGATATCGTTTGTTTTAAATTTAACAATGGTTCGCGAAGTATTTACTAATACAATTTGATGAACACCGAGTTCAGTTGCTTTTTGTAAGACTAATTCGGTCTTGTCGCCTTTTAAAGGCGCCATGATCAAGATGATGTCGCTACTTAGTTCGTGATCTTCAATCACTTGTTTTAAGACTTTTATTGATAATGGTTTTACTTTTTCAACACGTGATAAAAAGACGTGACCATCGGAAACAATTTCGATTTCCATGCCGATTTTACAACGCATAACTTTGGTAAGATGGAAAACGTCACCCTCAGATAGGATGGCGCGGCCTTCAAAAACTTCTCCAAAGTATCTTTGCATCAGCGCATCAATTCTCCATTACCATCTTTTAAATCTTCTTTCTTATATAGAAAAAAAGCAAATATACATTGAAAAACAATTTGAGTAAAGATGGGAATCAAAAAGGCCCAAATAGATGATTTAAGAACAAAGAAAAATAACAATGTGCCAATTCCACCAATCAAAAAGACACTGATTAAAATGAAAGTCAGTCCAAGTTGAGGCTTTTTCATATAAAAACCATGAACCCCGAATAATCCTGCTATAGCGGCGAGAAGTGCCGCCACTTTTCTTGATCTGACACGGGGTAGTTTTTCATTACTTGCCAAGGTCGGAATTGCTTTGGTAATATCCATCGTTTCTAAAGAAACGCCTTGAAGAGGACGTGGCGTTCCGCAATAAGGACAAAACTCCTTATTCATGCGTTCGATTTTTTGATGACAATTGCGACAATATGGCATATCAGTAACTCAATTATGTAGTATAGCACATAAATAGAAAATGAATGCTCACAAATAACATATTTGTAACCGCGTTCAGCCTAAGCATCATTTCCGTGACTAAAAAATTTATTTAATAGACGAAATTATACCTGTTATCGAGGCAGAATAATTTACTTATCGTTATGCTCGTCGTTACTTAATTCGACTTGTTCACCAGTGTCGACGGGTGGCGGAACAAGGATTGACTTCTATTTCTTATCTGGAATAACATAACTCAATATCATTGAGATAACGAACATATTAAGGATTGGACTAGCAAAGATGACCGATAGATATTCAAAACCAAACGAGTCGAGAACTTTATAGAAATCAGACACTAATGTGATTCCAAAACCAAGTGTTAAAGAAATCGACAAAACGAGGATGGTCTTTGAATCAAAGCCTATTTCGGCAACCATCTGCATGCCGACAACGGCAATAGAACCAAACAAAATGAGCATACACCCACCGAGAACGGGTTCGGGGATGGTAATTAATAAGTTAGCAATCGGCGGAAATAAACTGGCGACGACTAAGAATAAGGCGCCGATAAAAATCGTATAACGATTGACAACCTTGGTTTGCGCGACAATGCCGACATTTTGTGAGAAGGTCGTCAGCGGTAAAGAACCAAACAAAGCTCCGACGACGCTATTGGCGGCATCAGCCGTAATCGCTCCTGATATCTCACGATTAGTCGGATCGCGACCTAAACCCATGCGCGATAATGTCATTGTGTCACCAATACATTCAACTGAAGAAGCAATATATGAAATCGTAACGATGAGAATAGGTACAAGTTCAAAACGAAGCGAAGAAAAATCAATAAAAGAAGGAAGAGCGATAATGCCACTGCTCGCAATTGAACTGAGATCGACCATGTTTGGAAAAGCAAAAGACACTAAATAACCAACGACCATCGCCACAAGAATAGCGAGATTTTTCCAAACGCCTTTCACAAAGATGTTCCAAGCAACAGCCGTTGAAAGAGTGATAAAGGCAACTAATGCGTATTGCCACAATAAATCTTTGCTGGCTAGACCATTTACAACATTACTTAAATAAGTAGAACCACCAAAAAACTGGGCACTACCAACTGATAAAAGGGATAAGCCGATTGCTAGCACAACAGCGGCCGGGACTATCGGTTTAATTAATTTGCGCCAATATTTAGCAAAGATGCCGAGTATCGCAATGAGGATGCCACCGACAATTAGAGCTCCAAAAATGGAACCAGGGTTCCCGATAGCGACAAGAGCACTTACAAATGTAAAAGATGTGCCAACTACAACTGGAAGTCGTGATCCAATCGTCACTTGAATAATCGTTCCAATTCCAGCCATGAAAATAGCGCCGCGAATCGCTTGAGCTGTCAGTTCAGGGTCTGCCGCAAGACTAAAAACGATAATAACCGGTGTAATATTGGCCACAAACATCGATAAGACATGTTGCAAGCCAAAGGGAATTGCCTTTAATAAAGGGACGCGGCCGTTGACACTATAAAGGTGTTCGGTCTTCGCGTTAGTGAACATCGAAGTAATACTAGCAAAAAAATTCTTCATATTAGTAATGGTGTTTATCTTTAATGTTTTTGTATTCTTCAAACAATTTTAAACATTGTTTTCTGTCGAGTTCGATCACTAATTCGTCTTTCTTACCCGATTCGTTAATTTCGTAAAAAACCTTGTCGCGAAAACCGATATCTTCGGTATCGAAAATGTTACATCCAAAGTATACTTTCGAAATGTTGGCCCATAAAATGGCACCTAGGCACATCGGACATGGTTCAGCAGTTGTGTATAGT
>JAEWLX010000059.1 GCA_023457325.1 Bacillota bacterium
GCCCTAAAAGTTCAAGAGTATAATCCGAGTTCATTTCGGTGGTTAATGGCCGATAACGCCGACCAGTCACTCTATGCTTTTGAAAGATTTAATGATGATTCTCACCTTGTTTTTGTCTTTAATATGACGCCTAACTTTTATAATGAATATGAACTTGGCGTTACCGAAGAAGGCATATACGATGAAATTCTTAATAGCGATAAGGATGTTTATAGCGGTCAAAACCAGTATAATGGATTGCCGATAGTATCAACGCCTATTGGTCCGCTTCATCACCCTCACAAAATCAAAATCAAAATCGCTTCATTTGGCGCTATGATTTTTAAACTTCGTAAAACGAAATAATACAAAGGAGTTATATGTTTAAAAATAAATCAGAGTTCAAAGAGGAGTTTGCAAAACGACTCTCGGAAAAATATGGAAAAAATGTCAAGGATTCGCACATTAGCGAACGTTACGACATTTTGGGCGAATTAGTTCGTGACTACGCCGGCAATCATTGGCGTAAGACGCGCGAATACATTTTAAAAAATAAAGAAAAGCAATTAATCTACTTTTCGATGGAATTTTTAATTGGTCGTCTAATGCATAGCAATATGATGAATCTTGGTATTTATGAAATTGCTGAGCAAGGTCTTAAAGAACTCGGCATTGATATTCGCGAACTTGAGGCTCAAGAAAACGATGCCGGTCTTGGCAATGGCGGTCTCGGGCGACTGGCGGCCTGCTTTATGGATTCTTTAGCCTCGCTTAACTACGCGGGACACGGCAACTGCATTCGTTATGAGTATGGCTTTTTTCGTCAAGCCATCCGCAATAGCAAACAAATTGAGATGCCAGATCATTGGTTGTCCAATGGCTATGTCTTCGAAGTACGTAAACCGAAACATGCTGTTGAAGTCAAGTTTTACGGCAATGCCGAAACATATTTAAAGAAAAATGGCCAATTCGGAATTCGTACCGCGAATGCCGTCTCTGTTAAGGCTATGCCTTATGATGTCTCAATTGTCGGTTATCATAATAACGTTGCCAATACTTTGCGGCTTTGGGCGGCAGAACCAAGTTTAGAAAATCTCCCGAAAAGTCAGGATTTTGAAGAATATCTCATTACTTTGAAAGAACTATGTCACGGCCTATATCCCGATGATTCAACCGAGCAAGGTCGAATCTTAAGATTAAGACAACAATACTTTTTAGTGAGTGCCGGACTTCAAAGCGCGATGCGTGGTCACGCTCGGCGCTTCGGAAATCTCGATAATTTTGCTGATTATCATGTTTTTCAGTTAAACGATACACATCCGATTTTAGCAATTCCCGAGATGATGCGCCTGCTTATTGATGAATATGAATATGAATGGGATGAGGCGTGGGCGCAAGTTAAAAAATGTTTTGCCTACACAAATCACACCGTTATGGCTGAAGCTCTTGAGAAGTGGCCAATCCAATACGTTCAGCGGCTCTTACCGCGTTGCTTTATGATTATTGAAGAGATCAATCGCCGTTTTAACATCGAAATGAGTGAAAAAGACATTGATTTAGGCAAGCGCTACGCGATGCAAATCATTAAAGACGGACAAATACACATGACAAACTTGGCTATCTACGCTTCTTATTCGGTCAATGGTGTTGCCAAGATTCACACTGAGATTCTCAAGCGCGATACATTCCGCGATTTCTATCAACTTTATCCTAATAAATTTAATAGTAAAACTAATGGCGTAACCCATCGTCGTTGGTTAATGTATGCCAATCCGGAGTTGGCTGAGCTAATTACGAGTAAAATCGGTGCCGACTGGATTAAAGACATGAGTCTAATCAAAGCTTTTGAATTATACAAAGAAGATCGGAAAGTTCAAGAAGCACTTTTAAAAATTAAACATAGAAAAAAAGTGGCTTTTGCTGAATATATGAAGAAAAAACAAAATGTCGAACTTGATGTGAATTCAATTTTTGATGTTCAAATCAAGCGTTTACATGCTTATAAACGTCAACTAATGAATGTTTTTCATATCATTTACTTATATCAGCGATTGAAGGAGGATTCAAATTTCCACATCCATCCTCGAACCTTTATTTTTGGCGCCAAAGCGGCACCTAGTTACGAATATGCTAAAAAGGTTATTGAACTTATTATCGCCGTATCTGACATTATTAATCGCGACCCACATGTCAGCAAGTTTATCAAAGTTGTCTTTGTTGAAAACTATGGTGTGTCTTCGGCTGAAAAAATTATACCTGCAAGCGATGTCAGTGAACAAATTTCGACGGCTGGTAAAGAGGCAAGCGGAACGGGTAACATGAAGTTTATGATGAACGGAGCCATTACCCTTGGGACACTTGACGGGGCAAATGTCGAAATTGCCGACTTTGTCGGATTAGATAATTGTGTCATCTTTGGTCTAAATGCTGAAGAAGTTGATGGTCACTATCAGCGAGGCGATTACAATCCGTGGGATATTTACAATAGCGATGATCGAATTCGCAAAGTTCTCGATTCGCTATTTGATGGGCCGTGGACGTTTGGAAAAAGTGAGAAGTATCAACTCATTTTTGATGAAGTCATGCACCGCGGTGATAACTACTTCATCCTCAAAGACTTTGCATCTTACGTCGAAGCTCAAGAAAAAATCGAAAAACTCTACCTTGATCAACATAGATGGGCTCGTATGCAAATCATCAATATCGCTAACTCCGGTTATTTTTCAAGCGACCGCACCATTGAACAATATGTCAAAGATATTTGGCATTTAAGGAAATTAAAAATATGAACAACGAAATCGAATTAAAAGAACTATATCAATTACAAGGCCAATTAGATAAGAAAATTGCCGACAATCATCAAACGACATATGCTTCGACAAAAGATGACCGCCTTATGGCGTTGATTGTCGAAATTGGTGAACTTGCTAATGAAACTAGGTGTTTTAAATATTGGTCCAATAAAGGGCCATCACCTCGCGAAATTTTGCTTGATGAATATGCTGACGGCATGCATTTTTTGCTTTCGCTCGGCATTCCTTTAGGAGCCAGCAAAACCTGCTATCAAGTGCAAAAAGTTGAATGGTCTTTGACAAGGCACTTTCATTACCTTTATAAAGCAGTGGTCGAACTTGTTGAAAGCTATGATTTAAATCATTATACTTATGCTTATCAATTATTTATAAACCTGATTCCCAGCCTTGGTTTTACCGTCGAAGAAGTCATAGCTGCTTATAAAGCAAAACTTGGCGTTAACTACCATCGTCAGAATACAAATTACTAGGAGGTAACTTATGACACAGGAAGAAAGATTAAGTTTTCTACAACAAATGAGCGAAGTCGAAGGCGTCTCGGGACGCGAAAAAGACGCCGCTAAACTATTTAAAGAGCATGTCAAAGATGTCGCTGACCGCATTGAATACGATAACCTCGGTTCGATCCTTGCTTATAAAGAAGGCAAAAAAGGCGAACCAGTTGTCATGTTAGCCGGCCATATCGATGAAGTGGGTTTTTTAGTCCATCGCATTGAAGAGTCTGGTTTTATTCGCTTTCATCCGATTGGTGGATGGTGGGGCCATGTTGTCCTCGCCCAAACAGTGCGTATCACAACTTCAGAAGGCAAAAAGATTTTCGGAGTTGTTGGCGCTCAACCACCTCATGGCATGAGTGCTGAACAACGCAATAAAGTCATGGAGATAAAAGATATGTATATCGATCTCGGCGTCAAAGACAAAGCCGAGGCCGAAAAATTAGGTATTCGCGTTGGCGATATGATCACGCCATACACTCCTTTCCGTGTCATGAATGACGGAAAAACATTATTAGGCAAAGCCTGGGATGATCGCCTTGGCGCAGCCGTGGCTGTTGAAGTTTTAAATAATCTTAAGGGGGTTGACCATAAAGCAACAGTCGTTGCCGCCGGCACCGTTCAAGAAGAAGTCGGTTTAAGAGGGGCAAGAACAGCCGCCTATCACGTTAAACCCGACGTCGCTTTTGCTTTAGATGTGACTATGTCATATGATTTACCTGGCGCACCTAACCATCCAACGAAACTTGGAGCTGGCGTCGCCCTTTCAATCATGGATGGCTCCGTTATCGCGCACCGCGGATTATTCGATTTTGTCGAAAAAATTGCCAAAGAAAAAGGCATTAAATACACCTTTGATTTAATGACCGCTGGCGGAACTGACTCGGGTGAAATTCACAAGCAATACGATGGTGTCATTACGATGACAATCTCTATACCTTGCCGTTATTTCCATAGTCATGTTTCCTTGATTAACTATGATGACTATCTCGAAGCAGTCAAATTATTGACTGAAGTCGTCAAGGCTCTTGATAAAGAAACCTTGGCAAGTTTAAAAGCCACCAAATACGAATAAGTAAATAAACGAAAAGATGTCACTAATCAGCGACATCTTTTTTTGTTGTTAATCTTGTTAATAAATCAGGTATTTCTTCTTCGCTTATTACTTCAATGCCATTACGACGAAGAAGGGTAGTGGTTACGCCTTGGCCGGGAATAACCCTTTTATCAAAGCGACCGTTATGGATTCGATGGACACCGCATGATGGGGAGTCTTCCTTTAAAATCGCTAAGTCGATATGCATGTATTTACAAATATTAAGAGCTTTTTGTGCTCCTGACACAAAGTGCTTTGTCACATCGTTTCCGTCAACGTTATAAACTCGACCCCTCATAATTTCACTAGGTTTACGAGGAATATTCATTCCTCCTTCAACTTCGGGGCAAAAAGGAATAAGTTCATAATGGGTTAGCAACTCGTCGAGGTAGGAAATTTTATTATCCTTTCCGTCATATCGAACCTTGTCGCCAATAAGGCAGGCGCTAATCAATGCTTTTTTCATACCACATAATTGTATAATTATCGCTTCGTTATCACAACAGCAAATAGCATGAATATAGTGGTCTTTTGCCTTTTTATGTTATCTCGTTATGTTTATACTATTATCATGGTCTACAAACTTACTTATTCTCGCGAGAACAAAACATATGAGGTTATCGTCACCGTTAAGCGAATAAAAAACGTTATTTTTCGTTATCGCGACGGAGTTTTCTATGTCAGTGCCCCAAAACTTACATCGCAAATAACAATTTATAATTACTTAGACAAGTTTTATTCTCGTCTTTTGGCTAAAGAAGCAAAAAAGACGACACCATTTGTCGATGGCAAAATGTACTTGCTAGGTAATCTTGTCAATCTTCATGAAGGTCAAAGCAACGGGAAATCATTTTTAGTAGGCGATATTCTTCTTTTTAAGAATCAAAATGATTTTCAACGTAAGTTAAGAGCGTTTGCCAAAGAGTATTTCACTAGTCGAGTTCGTCATTATGAAGAAATCATGAGAATCAAAAAAGGATATGATGTCAAAGTGCGCGATATGAAGACGAGATTTGGCACCAATTCTCGAAAAACACATGCCTTGTCTTTGCAACTTAAGTTAATTCATTATCATCCGGCCATTATCGATGCCATTATTATTCACGAATTGGCTCATGATCGAAACTTTAACCACGGAGATGGTTTTTATCAAGAACTGTATAAATATTGCCCAGATTATAAAATCTTGCTCAAAAAACTAAAAAGAGGAGAATACTCATGATTTACAAAATTACTTCGAAAGATAATCGCAAAGTGGTGGAAGCTTCAAAACTACGATTGAACAAGTATCAGGAAGAAACGGGTCTCTTTTTAGTTGAAGGTCACCATATGCTTGATATGGCAAGTAAGTATCAAAGAGTTCAATCTGTTTTTACGACGACTGAACTCAGCGGCTTAGCAGTCGATCAATACCTTGTTAGCGAAGACATTCTTCGCAAAATAGCAAGTAGTAAAAATCCCCAAGGTGTCGTTGCCATCTGCCAAAAGACAGTACCTTCACCCGACATTAAAGACAAAGTCTTATATCTGGATGACATCTCTGATCCGGGCAATCTTGGCACGATCATTAGAACGGCCCTTGCTTTTGGCTATCTTGACGTTTTATTATCGAGCCAATGCGCATCTCCTTTTAGCGATAAGGCGATAAGCGCATCGCAAGGAGCGCTATTCGCTGTTAATCTCATGATGAATGGCGAAAAGGAACTAGTGCGCTTAAAAAGCGCAGGGTATCAGATTGTTGCGACATCCTTGAAAGATAGTCTTCCAATCGAAAAAAGTAAGATAGAGAAGCGGCACATAGTCATATTGGGCAACGAATCACGAGGGGTAAGAGAAGAACTACTTGCTCTGGCTGATAAAAAAGTAAAGATTGCCATAAGTGGCATCGATTCTTTAAATGTTTCGGTGGCAGCAGGCATCGTTTTATATGCAATTGAAGCAAAAAGTAGATGAGGTCTTATTTTTTGTATTAAGTTCACCTTGATAAAAGGTGTTCAGCATTTTAACATTATGTTATAATAACTCGTACGTTGATGAGAAATAGTAGCCGACTTAGTCGTTAGTCAGGGAAGATGGATAAAGTGTGACCCATCTCTAGCGATTGCGGTGAATTCACCTCTGAGTATGGACGCAAGTCCCGTTAATCGCGTTAAGATTTAGTGCGTAGCAACAGCTGCGAAGAAGGATGGCACCACGGAGAAATTCGTTCCTGAGTGTCATTATTTTTTTAGGAGAAAAAGCTATGGAAAAAAAACTAGCAAAACTCGATCAATTAAAAGACAAAATATCTGAGGCAATTAGTAGTGCCACAACGCGTAGCGCTCTTGTTGAAGTTAAAAATGTTCACCTGTCTAAAAAAGCTGACATTAACAATATGATGTCTTTAATTAAAAATTTGTCGGGAGAAGATAAAGCCAAATTTGGCCAAAAAATCAACACGATTAGACAGGATTTACTCTTAGCCTTTGATGAGAAGATGAACCTTTTTACTGAGCAAGAGGTTGCAAAAAAACTCGCTAACGAAAAAATTGATATCACCTTGCCAGGAGTAAAAAATATCGCTGGTGCTACGAATCCTTTTTTCATCGTTCGTGATGAGATATTGGATATATTTATTAATATGGGTTACGAAGTAAAAGAAGGGCGCGATGTAGAAAGCGACCACTATAATTTTGAACTGATGAATATTCCAAAGAATCACCCTTCTCGTGATATGCAGGATTCATTCTATATTAGCGAAAATTTACTTTTGCGAACTCATACATCACCCGCTCAAGCACGTGCTATGGAAGAAAAAAAGGGCGAGATGATCAAAGTCGTTTGCCCCGGCAAGTGCTATCGCCGCGATAACGACGATATGACGCATTCTCATCAATTTAGTCAAGTTGAAGGTCTACTTGTTGGTAAAGATATTAATCTTGCTCATTTAAAAGCCACACTTGATTTATTCATTAAGAAAATGTTTGGAGCAAAACGCGAGATCCGCTTAGTCAGTTCATATTTCCCCTTTACCGAACCTTCAGTCGAAGTTCAGGTTTCGTGTGCCGAATGTGGGGGAAAAGGTTGCCCAACATGCAAGGATACAGGTTATATTGAAATTCTTGGTGCTGGTATGGTTCATCCTAACGTTTTGAAAATGTCTGGTTATGATCCAGAGGTCTATTCTGGTTTTGCCTTTGGCATCGGCATTGAACGAGTAGCAATGCTTCGCTATAAAGTGGATGATATTCGGCGCTTTTATCAAAACGATATTCGCTTCTTGAAACAGTTTGTTAGAAAGTAGGAAAAAACGATGAAAGTAAGTCTCAATTGGATAAAAAAGTATATAAATATTGATGATATTTCACCAGAAGAATTAGCTGATCGTTTGACATTTGCCGGCGTTGAAGTCGAAGCTTTTGAAAAACTTTCAACAGCGACAAATCTCGTTATTGGCGAAGTTGTTGAATGCTACCCTCTACCGGAAAGCAATCATCTCTCGCTAACTAAAGTTAACACCGGAAATAAAAACGGATTACTTCAAATTGTTTGCGGTGCTCCTAATGTTCGCGTCGGTATAAAAGTAATTGTCGCTCTCGACGGGGCTCTTTTACCTGGCGGCAAGATCACAAAGGGAAAAATTCGCGGTGTCGAAAGCCAAGGCATGATTTGCTCATTGTTAGAACTTGGTGTCGATGCCAAATTTTTAAACGAAAAACAAATTTCGGGCATTGAAGAGTTAGATGAAGATGCTGTCGTTGGAAATGAGGAAGTTCTCAAATATTTAGGACTAGATGATACGATTTTGGATTTGAAACTTCTGGCTAATCGCAGCGATTTGCATAGCGTTTTTAATGTCGCTCGTGAAATAGGCACTTTATATCAACGTGAAGTTAAAGAAGAAAAATGGCTTTTGCCAAAGGCAAGCAAATCATCGTTTGTCGTATCTTCACTAACGAAGTCCTGTCCGCAGTTTTCATCTCGCATCATCAAAAAGATTAAAGTAGGACCCTCGCCAAAATGGCTTAAGCAAGCTTTACAAAGCATGGGTGTTCGCTCGATTAATAACATTGTTGATATTGGTAACTACATTATGCTTTTAACTGGTCAACCCTTGCATATGTATGATCTAGATCGCTTGCCAAAACAAGAATTGATTATTAAAGATGATTATGTCGGTGTTTTTAAAGCCCTTGACGAGCAGGATTATCAAGTGCAAAAAGGCGATATTGTCATTACCAGTGGCGGAAAAGTCATGTGTCTTGGCGGCATTATGGGCTCTCTTGAATCTGCGGTCGATGAGCAGACGAGTAATATTGTGGTGGAAGTAGCAAATTTTGCATTTGATGCCATTCGGCGCACCTCAGTAAGGTTAGCACTTGCCAGTGATTCATCCTCGCGTTTTATTAAGGGTATTAATCCATATCAATATGAAGATGTAATCAACAAAGCAACGGCGATGATTATCGACCTTTGTAAAACAAAGGATATCGAAAGTATCGTGACATATGACTCAAGAGAAGATAAAACACCACCGCGAATCGAAACCTCAGTTTCTTATATTAACAACCGCTTAGGCACGAATTTCTTGCAACAAGAAATTATCGAGACGCTTAAGCGCGACTATCTCGATGTTGAAGTGTTGAATCGCGATGAGTTTGTGGCCAAAATTCCTGAGTGGAGAATCGATATAACTGGGCCGGCTGATATTTGTGAGGAAGTCATTCGCATTATCGGCTTAGATAAAATAAATGGCGTCTTACCTTCTTTACAAGTCACTGTTGGCGGTTATCCAAGAGATAAACAACTAATTAGAGTCGTGCGCAATTATTTGACAGGCCACGGACTTGATGAAGTAGTCACTTACTCATTAGTTAGAAAAGACGAACTAGAAGGTTTTCGTCATTTAGTTAAGGGCGAAGCCTATCGTTTAATCAACCCTTTGACTGATGAGCACGAATATTTACGACTCAGCATTATGCCATCGCTACTAAAAGTCGCTTCCTATAATTTAGCTAGAGGGCAAAAGGATTTAGCCATTTACGAAGTAAGTGATATAGATAGCGATAAGTATAGTGGACTTAGATTAGGGGTAGTTCTTGTTGGTAACGACCTCTATCAGCAACAACTTCAGAAAATTCCATATACTTTCTACCATTTAAAAGGACTATTTGAAGGAATTGTTCATACGCTCGGCATTAAGCAATCACGCTATCAATTAGAGCGCGTCTTAGAAAGCGAAAAAGAACTCCATCCTGGTCGCTCGGCATTAGTGAAAGTTAATGGTAAGGTTATTGGTTATCTTGGAGAGCTTCATCCACAAGCGATCAGCGGACATGAATTAGGAAAAAACAAAGTTTTTGCGATGGAAATCGATCTTGGTGTTTTACTTGAAATCGAAACTGGACAGACGGTCTTTAAATCGTTTTCGCGTTACCCAGCAATCAAACGAGATTTATCGTTTGTCGTCGAACAAAAAGTTGATGTTCACCAAATCATGAAGACAATCTCCTCTGTAAGCAAAATGATAAAAAGCGTCGATATCTTCGATGTTTATATCGGACAAGGAATTCCTGACGGAAAAAAATCAATCGCCTTAACAATTACTTATGAAGACGATGAAAAAACATTGAAAGATGAAGAAGTTATCGAAGTAGAAAAGAAAGCCCTTGATTTGTTGGAGAAAAAATTCGCGGTTATCCTTCGGACATAAATATGATTATTTCGAAATCAAAGCTGCTTTTAGAAAAAACAATTCCTATTGAGAAGAATTTTGTTTTTGACACACAAACATTTCCGGTTAAAAAACCTTTACTTGCAATTAAAAAATGCTTTGGAAATATTGAAATAACAAAATATCGCAAGGTAATAAGGATGAATATCGATTTGGATGTTGTCGTTAGTCTTGAATGTTCATATACATTAGAGCCTTTTAACCATGAATTGAAAATTCATGAAGAAGTAATAATAAGCGATAGTTTTGATCCGGATGCCGAATCAATCGTCATCGAAGGCGATTTGATAAATCTAGAGCAAATACTCTACGCCGTTATTTCCGCAAGCTTACCACTCAAACCAGTGAAACCAGGGGCTAAGTTACCAAAAAGCGGTGAGGGCTATCGCGTATTAAACGATGAGCAATTAGCCAAGGATCGCTCGATAAGTGGGGATTCACGATTTGCAAAACTTGATGATTTTGATTTCGAAGACAATGATTTATAATGCTAATAAAATACTAAAAATATACTAATGAATATTTGCTGTTTAATTTATTAAACACTCATGCCTCTATATGTCCTGGCGCTAGCGTTAGGACTTTTTTTGGTGTTTACACACTGAATTTGATGTGCGTATAATATGGGTGCTAAGTGGTTGAAAGTGGAGGTAAGTGGTAAGTATGTTCTTTGGAAGCTATTCTCACACCCTCGATAACAAAGGTCGCCTCGTTATTCCCAGCAAAATGCGGAATGAAGCAGGCGGTCGTCTTTACATTCTCAAGGGCTACGAAGGGTCTTTAAGTGTTTACAAAGAATCCGACTTTCAAAAATTGACCGTTGCCTTAGAAAATCTTCCCTTCAATCAAAAAGATTCTCGCGATGTGCAAAGGATTGCGCTCGCTAGTGTCGTTGAACTCGAAGTCGACGCTCAAGGCCGCATTCAATTACCGAGTAGATTATTAAGCGATTTTAAAATATCACGTAGTGTCATCGTTGTTGGTGTTATTAATCATATTGAAATTTGGGACTCTGAAGCTTGGAACAACTATCTTAAGCAAAATGAGAAAGATTACGAAGCCAAGGCCGAAAAACTGCCCGTCCAATAGCTTATGGACCAGCACATACCTGTCTTATTAGACGAAGCCATTTCCGCTCTTAACATCAAAGCAAATGGCATATATATCGACCTCACATTAGGAAGAGCAGGGCACGCCAGTGAAGTGTTGGCCCGTCTCAATCGTAAAGGGAAACTCATCGGTATCGATCAAGACATTCACGCGATCGAAAATTCGAAAATCACCCTTTCTAAAATTGGTAGTAACTTCGAGACAGTGCACGAAAACTTTCGTAACTTCAAAGAAGTTCTATATACACTCAACATTCAGAAAGTTGATGGGATCTTGATGGATCTCGGTGTCTCCTCTCCCCAATTCGATGATTCCGAGCGCGGCTTCTCGTATCGCAGTAATGCCCGCCTCGACATGCGAATGGATGAGCGCAATTCATTAACGGCCTATGAGATTGTGAATTCTTATAGTGTCACGGACTTGACGCGCATCTTTGGAGAATATGGCGAAGATAAATACGCTTATCAAGTCGCCAGGAAGATAGCTGAAGCGCGAATTAATGCGCCCATTGAGACAACTCAGCAACTTGTCGACCTCATCAAGTCGGCTAAGCCGATGAAGGAACTAGCTAAAAAAGGACATCCCGCCAAGCAAATATTTCAAGCCTTGCGTATCGAAGTAAATGATGAACTGGGAGCCCTGGAGACTACGATTAAGGACGCACTTAAACTCCTAAATGTCGGTGGTCGGCTAGTTGTTATTTCCTTCCAATCGCTTGAAGATCGTCTGATTAAAGAAGCCTTTCGCAAAGCAACGATTATCGAAGGAACAAGACGTAATGTCTTTGCTCTTCCAAGCGAAGAAGAATTGCCAAAATTCCGTCTAATTAACCGTAAAATCATCACCCCGTCAGCTAAAGAATTAGCATATAACCCTCGGTCACATAGTGCCAAACTTAGAGCAATTGAAAGAATTAAGGAATAGAAATGAAAGACAAACTCGTCAAATTTAATCGCAAGGCACCTTATTATCGCTTCAAAAGAGCGTTGATTATCTTTTCGATTTTGGCGCTGGTCGCTGTAGCCGTCTCTATCCCTTTAAGTTTAAAAATTGCAGCCAGTCAGGCCGAGGCAAATCAAAACGATATTACCGAATTGGTCGACGAATAAAACTGATCATCATGGACGGACCTCCCTCCATCCGAGCTGCATCAATTGATGCGGCTTTTTATTACCTTAGTTCTTTTCTAGGACAATTTTATGTAAATTGCCTTTGCTACATTCGAACTTTATATATATAATATAATTCAGAATAATCACTATATGGAAAAGCCTACCGCCGCTTTAGAAATATCCTCAGCCGAAATTAAATTAGTTGTCGGCTATGAACTCGATGGACAACCCATCGTTCTTTACGCGTTGCGTAAACCTATCGACGCCTTTGTCGAACGCGGTCAAGTTGTGAATCTTATTAGTTTAATCGAAGCCCTTCGTGACATCAAAGAAATCAAAGATGCCACCGCAAAATTGAAATTAACCATTTCTGAAGCAATACTGTTGCTTCCCCCTTTGGGTTTAGAAGTGTATCAAAGTGATAAGACGACTAATGTCGTTTCTCAAACCGGCACTGTCGAAGCAATCGATATATCAAACGTTATTTCTTTAGTCCGTAAAGAAGTTGTTCCTCATGGCGGGCAAATTGTCGACATTATTCCCGATGCCTTTGAACTCGATAATGGGCGATCTTTTCCGAACGCGCCAATTGGTGAAAAATCAAATTCTCTTTCTATTTCGGCTAAAATACACGCTCTTCCTTACTCCGTAATTGAAAATTTTAGGCGCTCATTTAAAGAAGCCGGCATTGCCATTAAACGCGTTCTTGTTGGACCACATGCGGCTAGTTATCTTTTTGCGCAAGATCTTGAACTTCCAACTTCATATTTATATGTTGATATGGGAGCGGAGGTCACAACGATTAGCTTAATTGGCAATAAATCTCTTTTTGCTTCAATCTATTTTGAAAAGGGTGGCAAAGATTTAACAACTTCGATTATGCGAAACTTCAACCTGCCTTTTGAAGAAGCGGAAAAACTAAAGAGGCGTTACGGAATTGACCATCGTTTGATGTCTTTTCATCCAACAATTGCCAAAAGCACCGATTTAGATGGTCAGGAAAAAGAATACGCCACCAGCGATTTAAATACGATAACAGAGGAGTTTGTTAATGATTATTTGCTTTCATTAAAGCAAGCAATAAATTCCCTCATGGCGGGATATGATCGAAAATATTTAAAAATTCCCATGATTGTCAGCGGAGGACTTGCTCGTCTAAATGGCTTTGATGAAATGATTATCGAAGCATTCCCTGATAACAAAATT
>JAEWLX010000060.1 GCA_023457325.1 Bacillota bacterium
ATATTGATGTGATAGGTATAATTGGCACTCGCATAGATTTTAACACTGATGTTACATTGGTGAGAAAATCATCTGTCACATCACCAACTGCAACTTACAGCTCTTCTGAGTGGGATTCCTATGCAAAGGATACATTCTCATACCTTGGTAGTCACACCTTTGCTGGAGGAGGCTCTTCAGGCGATGTTACGGCCAATCAACAAGCAACGGCGTGGGCCAGTTATTTCCTTGAGATGACTGATGAGACGTGTCTAGCAATGACAGGCGCTTTCGGCTCGTATTGGAATAATTTAGCCTTAGAGTATGGCTACATGGTTTCCGAAGCGAAAGATGCGTTTGTCGACAATTTGGAGAGTAATGTGACAATAACGGCCGCCACCGAAAGATATTTGTTTATTCTTCAAAAATATAGTCTCACTGACTTCGTCGAAGATGGTGATGGCAATGCCATCAACTCACCAGCGCTAATGAGTGTTCAAAATGAAAGAAACGCCCTTGTTACAGTTACAATTATTGTTGGTGTCTCGGTTACTGCCATTGTCTTTTTGACTATTGCTTCACGCAAAAAAGAAACAACCGTTTAGTTCTAAAATTAAGAAATAGTGCTATTTAGTTGCCATGATTCTTTCGATATCATGAACTTCTTTTAGAATGTCTTTTGATAAATTATCGCATCCTGTTTCCGTAATAACGACATCGTCTTCGATGCGGATACCGATTTTTAAATCTTTAAAGTATAGTCCTGGTTCAACGGTGATAACCATGCCTGGTTCTAAAGGGCGGTCACGATCCGAAATGTCGTGAGTGTCAAGTCCAAGGTGATGAGAGACACCATGATAATATACTTTTGATATGTCTTCCTTTGTTTTGATAAACCCTTTAATCACACATTCAGCGGATAAATAATCAATGGCGAATTTTTGAAGTTCGCTTAGAGTAAGTCCGGGTCTTATAAAACTAATGACGGCCTTATTGCAACCTAATACAATTTCATATAAAGCTTTTTGTTTAGGCAAAAACTTGCCGTTAATTGGAAAGGTTCTTGAAATATCGGCGTTATAATATTCGCGCCTCGCTCCTAAATCTAAAAGAACTAATTCACCATTGTTTAACCGCTCTTTGGGATTGGGATAATGGAGAATTACCGCGTTTTTGCCACTGGCGACGATCGTATCAAAAGCCAAAGAGGCATCATTATCCTCCCGAATTGCATATTCGAAGGTGTTCCGTAAATTGTATTCATAAAGACTCGGGCGTAAGGCTAAAAGAATATTTTTGATGCCGATATCTGTTGTTTTAATAGCTTCGCGAATCAAATCAATCTCAGCATTAGACTTAATCATTCTAAGCGCTATTAAAAATGAGTATAAATCCTTAATAGCAATGTTTTTATATTTACTCGCTAGTTCGCTTTTAAGTTCATTAGTAGAATAGCATTCTTTGATTTTTAGTTCTTTTTCTAAATCTAAATAAAGAGTTGTGAGATTGCCAAGATTCCCATCTTCACTTAACGCACCTTCTAATTTTGCATCAAATGAGTTTGTAAAAAGAATATTGGAAATATCGCTAATCTTCCGCGCTTCTTCAATTGTTAAGCGAACTCCAGTCCATTTTTCGATTCGTTCATCGTAATCATCGATGAAGAGAAAGGTTTTTCGCTCTCCACAAGCCTTGACAAGCATCACAATGGAGTTTTCTTGATCAATCCCCGTCAGATAATAAAAGTTGCGATTAACTTCATGTTTATAACTATCATGAGATACTTTCCGCCCTGCACCAGCAAAAAGAATAGCGAGGGAATCTTCTTCCATCATTTCAAATAAACGGTCGCGACGTTGGCTAAATTCAGATGCTTCTATCATTGCTTATCTCCTCAGTGTAATGCTTTTCTTGACCGAGGAAGGTTATCTCACCACGACCATGAAGTAATTCTTTTAAAATATCATCAGCTTTTTCTCTTGCTAAAAGCTTAATATCAATGGTATCGCTAAAGAGCGGTTTTTCCAAGATGTAAGAACGCTTTTTTGCTTCGCTTTGCAAATACTCATATTCGCTATAATCAATGCAAAGTTGATAAGCGTATAAATAAACAATTTCGTGCTTAGTCGCCTTGATAAGAACTTCGTGGGCAACACTAACATACGTTCTTAGCAGTCGAGAAGCGCCGAGAAGTGTTCCCCCAAAATATCTGACTACCACAACCATCGTTTGATCAAAGTCACCTTTTTTTAATAAATCAAGGAGAGGACGGCCGGCTGTTCGCGCTGGTTCGCCATCATCAAAACCCTTTTCTTCTCGACCAATGACATAAGCATAACAATAGTGCTTGGCTTTGGGATAATCCTTCCGCACCATTTTTAAAATTTCGTCAACTTCTTTTACATCTTGAATATGAAAAGTTAAAGCGATAAAACGTGATTTATTAACAATAAGTGTAGCTTCGTTAGTAGTTAGTATTGTCCGCATTTTATAGTCCGCGGGATGTAATTAGTTCATCGGCAACATCTTGCCAATCAGAAAGAAGGGCCGGATAATGCTCGACCATCAGGCCACGACCACCAATAAAGGGGGTGCCTGTTAATACAGGGTAAATATCCGCCAAATAGATAATCATTGCCAGTTCTGAATCAAACATGCTTTCAAAAGCATCGGTTATCTGCGATGCTGTTAGGCCGACATTGGGATCAGGGATAAAGGCATCATCAAATGAATAGTGAAGGCCGTTAACGGCACTCGATAGCCCAATGCGCTCTAATGTATTTAAAGCAGCGTATTCACCAGCATATAAATCGACAGGTGTATAAGTAATGGAGTTGGTATCTAAATAATCGTATTTATCTTCTAAAAGATTACTTATTTGACCAGCGACAATTTCGCTGATGAGAAGAGAATGACCATAATCATCTAGTAAATTGTCATCAACTACGCCACGCGAACTTGCGCCAACAGCTAAATCAAGATAATCAACAACTCCAGATCCTGTATCGTAATTTGCGATATTGAATAGGTATAGATCTTGCGGTGACCAATATGCCGGCGTCTTAGTTGAAGTTATGTTAAGCGCACCCTCAAGGAAAGCCATAGCAAATAAACCATAATCAATTGCATCGCCTTCTTTAGCGGTATCAAAACGTCCACCGCCGTCTTCGTTGAGAATATCATCGATTTTTGCTAGCTTATCATCCATTGTCGCGCCACGTACATTATGCGCTAAGTCACTATCGAGGTTAATCGGCGCACCACCAACATCAACATCCATTTCAAAAGATAAAATGTTATAAAGGAAAATAGCTTCGCCTTTATAATCTGTTGTGACAGGATCTTGATATAAATCGCTATCAACGATAAACGCTAAAATTGGTGCTGTTGAGTTTCCATCATTAACGAAGCCAACGACACCTTCAGGGTGACTAAAGTCATAATAAGTACTCGAAGAATCAATATAGAATTCGCTCATTAAATCGATAAGAATTGGAATATTAACATCGCGATAACTAACTTGACTTTGCATATAATTTCCCGTTTCGATAGCTTGAGAGATAGTCACATTATCAATCGTCGAGGCAGTCGCCGCTTCAATTCGGAAATATTTGTAAGCTGCATCGCTTAAGTCAATGGAGTAGACATTGCCCGCAGATAAACTTTCAAAGTAGAAGTTTGTCGTTGGATTTTGCGTATTTCCGTAATAGAAAATAAGATCAGCCGCTCCCACCGCATCAACCGAAATCGAAGCGATATTATCAATCGGATCGACATTGTAGAAATAACCACCCGCGTCAATTGCGATTTCGCTACCATTACTTGTCACATTACTTCCGCTAACATCAGCATTATGCGTGCCATCATTAAGGGTGATTGTTCCCAAAGGACCAAAGAAATCGTTTTCGTCAAAGAAATATTCGGCTTTATTATAGGCAGAAAAACGATCGAAACTAATATTTTCATTATAAAGAGCGTCTTTAATCATATAAGGTATGGCGTCTTTAACAACGTCAAGGGCATTTATGCTTTGCAAAATGGTCGAAAGATTGGTCGGTGTTAATGTATCAAC
>JAEWLX010000061.1 GCA_023457325.1 Bacillota bacterium
GTATCAAACAGTGACTTATACATTTTACCGACATTATTTATTTCGTATTTCCAATCGATATCATCTAAAACAAGCAAATCTTTATCAACAAAATTGGAGACTTCATCAAGATTAAGGGCTAAATCAACCGCAATTGGAATAAGCATTAAGACGAGACCGGAATTGCCAATTGAAGAAAGCAAAGATACAACCATTTCATCATTAGTCAAAAGCGTTGTACCTAATCCTTCCAAAGCTTCGCCGCTTAATAGGCCGGCCGAAGTTAAGGTCTTGCCAATTCCAATGATGTTATATAGTTCATCAATAAAACTAATTTTTATGCCACCGACATCTGCTGAAGTAAGAGAATCCATCAGCATAACATCCCAACTCTTTCCTTCGGTGTTCTCAGTCCAATTAAAAAGGACATTGGCTAAGACACTATTTTCATAAGCATCGACAATTGTCGTAACTGTATTTATCATGTCATTATCGATTTTAATGCCATTATTTTCATCTTTAAAAGCGCGCACAGCATTATTAATTAATGACGAAAAAGGAAAGATGAGCATGGCACCAACTATTAATGACTTAACCGAACCCATCAGCATGGCTACGCCTTTAACGCGCACGACTTTACGTATGCGCTTACTAATTAGGTGCTTAAAGATTGCGTGCCATAAAATAGTTGCCGCTAAATTACCAAGTGACGAAATTAAAATACCATCCATTATCACAACAAAGGTTGAGAGAATAAGATAGACGAGTCCGTGAACAATTTCGCCAACTTGTGAGGCAGGTATACTAATACCATTGGCCTCAGCAAAAGCAACGAGAAGATTAGTCAATGTTTCAAAAATACTCGTAATCGGAACCGTGATTGATTCTGAACCATTAGTAATATTAATTGTGTCGACACCAAAAAGACGAAGTAAAGGAGCCATGTCGCGAGCACCGATGAATTCAACCATCGGCCGGACTGTTGTCAAAGCAACCGTGATGAGGATACCAATAAATATTAAACGGAAACCAGCATTAAAAATGCCACGCTTCCAGCCGATAAGACCAGCAAAGAAAAGAATGACGACAATCAAAATTAAAAGACCGAGACTGCCCCATGTTATAATCTGCGTAATTAATTGAATAGTAGCTGCATCCATATTGTTTGTGCACCAATCATGCTTTTATTATATTATTATTGCATAACTTCATAAAAGTTATTTACATTATTTACTAGAATGAACTAAACTACCCCCAATGAAAAAAACTAAGCAAAAACCTAATAATTACCGCGAATGCCCCTTTTGCCACCACATCCATAATGGTAATTTTGATATTTGTCCACGATGTGGTCAGCGTAGCGAGGGACCGCTTCTATCATCGCGTTTTCCGAATGTTATTCAAATTAAGTGGGTAAAACAAATCCTCATGTTTTTGATTGGCTGGGGTGGGCTTACGCTTGTAAGTTTATTTGTTTCTTTTTTGTTTATTCTCTATGCCAATAATGCCATCACTGATCCCGTTGCCCGCGAGGCGTTCTTAACATCTGATCAAGCAAATATATCGCTTAATGTCATTACTTACGCGACTTTATTCGTCGGTTTAGTGGCCCTTCTTTGGAAAGATATCGTTATCGTTTTGAAATCATTTAAACGTTTAAGGACTATTTTACTTGGTCTTTCCTATGGCGGTCTTGTCATCGTCGTCGTTATTATATATAACTTTATCGTTATCGCCACTGGCTACGAGATGAGTGATAATCAAAACGAAAGTTCAATCACTAACCTAATGCAAAGTTATCCGCTCATGTCGTTATTAGCTTTCGTTATTTTAGGACCTTTAGTTGAAGAGATGACATATCGACTTGGGCTTTTTTCGTTAATTCATCGCCAAAATCGTCCGCTGGCTTATTTCGTAACAATGCTCGTCTTTGGTATTATTCATATGTCCTTTAACAAAGATACAATTATCAACGAACTCGTTAATCTACCTTCATATATTCTGGCTGGAACGGTTTTAACATTCGCCTATGAAAAAGAAGGTTTTGCCGTTTCAACATATGCCCACATCACAAACAATCTTGTCAGCTTTTTGCTGACGACCATGCGTCAATAGGAGAAATAATGGAATCAAAGCTCGAAAAAATGCAAAGACTATCCAGTTTTTGGATTAAAATTATTGCTTTTGCCACAATGGCAATCGATCATGTCGGATTATTCTTATGGCAACAAGCCACTTCACAAGCTGATGCTTTTTATGTCGTCGGTTACGTTTTCCGGTGCATCGGAAGACTCTCATTTCCCCTTTTTGTTTTGTTATTAGTCGAAGGATTAATTCATTCAAAAAATATCAAGAAATATCTCCTTCGCTTAACATTGGTTTTGGGTCTTGTTCTTGTTGTTCAGGTAGTAATGTATTACGCTTTTGATCCTAACATCGGAAATAACCCATTTATTGATTTAGTAATTAACGGGTTATTCATCTACTTAATTAGTCAAAAGGGATTGAAAAAACTTTTTGCTCTTCTTCCCTTGGGATATGTCATCCTATCGACAACCGTCACCCTTTTGGAACTCAGTTCATTAAGTATCACTATTCAGTGGTTTCCATTGTATTTAAGAATGGGTTATTCCCTTTTTGGTTTCTTGTTAACAATCGCTTTCTATTATGCTTATCACAAAGCTTCGAAAGTCATGTTTAATCACGAATCAGCGGGTTACAATATCGAGGTAAGGGAACTAGCAAAGATTCCCCAATACCGCAGCTTAGTCAATATAATTATGGCTATTGCCCTCTTTGTTTTAAATGTCGTAATCTGGTTATTACCATATGTATCGAGCCAACTTGATCTTTATTTTGCTGATGTGCAAACATGGTCGATATTCGCAGGCCTAATCATTATTTTGTATAGTGGCACGCGCGGGTACGATAAAAAATGGTTTCGGATTTTTAGTTATGCTTTCTTTCCGGCGCATATCGCTTTAATTTCCCTCATTTTTGCCTTAATATTTGGTATATAGACAGAAGTTAGAAAGGAAATATAAAAAT
>JAEWLX010000062.1 GCA_023457325.1 Bacillota bacterium
CCAACGGCACTCATTCTTTTGATGTTCCGCGAAATGAGGAAGCGTATCTTAAAGGCGCAATTTTAAATGATGAAGATGTCTTAGAGATCATCGCTGATAATCCCCATCTTAAAGATCGTTATGCGCCTGTATTGGAAGCCGCCCGTCTTAATATTCAAAAAAATCTTTACGATACTCCTTTCTATTTCCAACCGATGGAACCAGATAAATATCTTGAAAAAACGGAGGAATATCCTGACGGTTATGAAACCTTTTCCTTTAGTGAGGCTGCGACACGTGTCGTTAGTGATAAAACGGAGTTAGTCATTACCCCAACCTACGGCTCATATTTAACGACTGAACCAGCCTACATCATGGTCAAATATCCGCTGAAGATGCCTGACACTGATTATCGGGGACGGATATATTTAATTGGCGATGGCGTTGATGAAGAGGGAAATCCTGATCCAACCACCAGTCGCGTTATTACAACCGATTACCATGGTAATAACGAAGGATATCAACGTTATTTCCGCGGTTTCTACGCTAACGAGCCAGTTAAAAAGATTATCATCGTTCCCGCTGGAAACGGAGTCGTTTATCCAAACACCGATATATATATCGAGACTTATGATCACATTTTAAATAAACTTGCTTTATTAAATGACTACCCAATTACTGATGTCGATTATGATACAAATTATTTCTCGTTTAAAACTGATTTTGAACAGACTCGCTTCGTCGTCACGCAAGTGACTTATGGCGATGGCTGGAAAGTATTCGCAAGCAAGGAAAATGGCGAAACCAAAGAGTTAAAAACATATAATGCTCAAGGTGGTTTTGTCGGCTTTCTATCAGAAGCGGGGGCCACGAGTTACGAAATGAAGTATTATACCCCGTATTTATCAACAGGCATCATCATCGCCTTCACTGGTTTCTTAATTTTTGGCGGTGCAATTGGCTTAGGTGCATTTATAGAACTTAAAAAAGCAAGCAAGCTTGAACAGATTGAAGACAAAGAAAAAACGTCCTAGGGACGTTAATTCTGATGGAAGATTTTATATACTTGATTCTTTGCTATTTTTAACAAATCGCTTACTTGTTTAATGGCATCTTTTGGCGTCATACCAATATCAATAAAACTTGAAACCATTTTGCGGACTTCATCATCGTTAATATGTGGAGCTATTTCCTCGTTGTTTCCCTCAACGACAAGAACCATCTCTCCTTTTAAAGAATCCTTGTCAAGCATGGCTAAGTCGCTTAAGTTCATGCGAATGAATTCCTCGTGTTTTTTGGTTAACTCTCGCGCTAAACACGCTTTGCGATTTCCAAAAATCTTTACCATGTCAGAGAGTGTTTTCAAAATGCGATGAGGTGCTTCATAAAAGATTAATGTCTCGCGGCGTTTAATCAAGCCGCGAAGTTCATCAATGCGAGCCTTCTCTTTAGGTGACAGAAAGCCATGAAAATAAAAGCGCTCGCTATTTAATCCCGAACCAACCAATGCATTTAGCATTGCGTTTGCGCCGGATATCACAGAAACTTTTATGCCACTACTCAGCGCTTCGCGAATAAGACGATTACCGGGATCGGAAATTGATGGGTAACCAGCATCAGATAAATAGGCGACCTTAAGGCCTGATTTCAGGTCGTTGATTATGCGAATCGCTCCAGATATTTCGTTGTGTTCGCGACAAGACACTAATGGTTTTTGTATTTCAAAATGAGCAAGTAACTTTCCGGAAACGCGAGTGTCTTCGCAAGCAATATAATCCATACTTCGGATCGTTTCAATCGCTCTTGGTGTCATCTCGTTAAGATTACCAATTGGCGTTGCGATGATGTATAGAATAGGGGTATTTCCTTTAAAGTTTAGCTCTCTCATTTTTTGTCTTTACTCCTTAAATAACGCTTGATATCTTCAAGAGGTAAAAACTTCACATCTTCATCAGATTCAATTCGAATCATTCTCGAGAGGACGTTATACGAAGTAACGCGATAAGTAAGACCATCAAGCGAGAATCTTTCACCGACAGAAGGAAAGTCCTTCTTAAGTTCGCTATATTGATCGTCTTCATAAAGAAGACAACAAATTAGTTTGCCACAGTGACCACTGAGCTTAGGAATATTTAATGACAGCATTTGATTTTTGGCTCGGCTGATGGAAATTCCATCAAAAGAATGTAAGAAAGTCGAGCAGCAAAGCGGGAGGCCACAAATACCGATTCCCCCGACCATTTTAGCTTTATCGCGCGAGCCGATTTGCCGTAATTCAATGCGACAGCGCAGACGACCGGCGAGTATTTTGAGAAGTTCGCGGAAATCAACGCGTTCTTCGGCCACATACGTAACAGTAATTTTTGAACCATCCAATGTGTACTCAGCATCGAGAAGATGCATATCAAGATTAAGGTTTCTGATTTCATCAGCACAAAAACGTAGAGCCTCAGAAGCCCGTTTTTTGTTTTCCTCGAAGACAAACATATCTGTTTCATTCGCTAGGCGAATAATTGGCTTCAGTTCGAGATTAGAAGAATATTTAGCGATATCCTGAGGTTCAATAACGACTTTAGCAACTTCGAGACCGCGCACGGATTCGACGACAACGTGGTCGTTGAGTCTTATATCGTTGGTGTCTGCGCTGAAGTAGTATGCTTTTGATGAACTATAAAAGCGAACCCCAATGAAGTATTTGTTTGTTAATGTAGACATTTATTTCTCCTTAGTAATGGCGATGATGACGTGATCGAGTAGCAAAGCGACATTTACATTTAAATCGAGTTTCCCTCGCGAAGTCATGATTTCAATCAAAGTTTCTTCTAAATGAGGAAGGACCTCTGCCAACTCATGTAATATACTATCATAACTACTTAAAGTTATGCGATTGTTAACGCGGATATTAAGCATGTCCTGAAAAACGATTGTGAGCATATCAAGATAAAAACGAGCCGCTTCTTTACTTCTAATAATGGGAACAATATCTTTTTGTGATACGAAAAGAGCTTCGTCTTTTGAAATGCGCAGGGCCTCTAACTGATTAGTCAGTGCCTGCTTGGCATTTAAATAATCTTGGCTTTCCGATGTTGCTATGATTGTCGTCGGGTCGTTAAGAAAATAACTTAATATTTCGGCATCCTCACGTGAGCAACCTTGTGCAATACTTTCCTCGATTAACTGCAGTTTATCGATTGTTTTGAGGTGCAGAACTTGTGTTCGCGAGATAATGGTGGGTAAAACCTTTGCCTCATTTTCGGTCGTTAAAAAAGCGTAGACATTTTTACCGGGTTCTTCTAAGAATTTGAGCAATGAATTGACGGCTTCAATTGTCATATTTTCCACGAGATGAAGAATATATATCATAATGCCTTTTGCTTCCATTGCCGTCTTCTCAAAATTTGAAGTTATTTCCGTAACATCATTCTTTTTGATGCTTGTTTCCTGCCCATCAAAAATCATTAAATCCGCAAAACTGCCATCTTCGATACGAATGCATGTTAAGCAGCGCTCGCAAGCGAGTGGCTCAGGCATGTCGCAAACAATCGATTTTGCGAAATATAAGGCGACATCTTTTAATGGTGTTCCTGGCTCTCCTGAGAGGAGATAAGCATGAGATAACTTATCGCTTTCTATCGCATTAGAAAAAACGCGATGGAGAACAGGTTGATATTTTTTAATGTATTCAGAGGCGAGCATGTTTAAGCTCCAAACGATCAATTATCGCGTTAAGAGCCACCCCAACGACTTCTGAAAGGGTTTTTGAAGCATCAATGACGAAATAGCGGTCTTTATATTTGTTCGCTAACTCGAGAAAAGCTTCGCGAACCTGGCGGTGGAATCCCAAAGCTTCAAGATCCAAACGGTTGACTTCCCTTTTCTTATTTATGGCAATTCTTTCTAAACCCTTTTCGGGAGTGATATCAAAAAGAAGTGTTAAATCCGGATACGTTCCCTCAGTGGCAAAAAGATTAATGTTTAAGACATTATCGACCCCGATGTTACGAGCAGCACCTTGATAGGCCAGTGACGAATCGAGAAAGCGATCACAAATGACGATTTTGCCTTCCTTGAGTGCCGGCCAAACTTTTTCCACTAGATGCTGGCGGCGACTGGCAGCGTAAAGAAGAGCTTCTGCCCGAGGATCTAAAGCGGTGTTTTTCTTGTCGAGAATAATTCCGCGAATTTCTTCGGCAATCGGCGTTCCTCCTGGTTCGCGGGTATAGACAACATCATATCCTTTGGATATAAGGAGGCGAACTATTTCGTTGGCAGCACTTGTTTTCCCACTGCCTTCTGGTCCTTCAAATGTTATAAACATATTTTTCTCCTTTTACAACTTACGTCGTCCTTCAAGTGCTTTGTTAAGAGTTAGTGAGTCAGCATAGTCGACGTGCCCACCCATCGGAAGGCCATATGCAAGGCGCGTGATGTTGACAGCCTTATCTTCTAGTAATTTAGCGATGAATAAAGCGGTGGTTTCACCTTCGATTGTTGGATTGGTTGCTAAAATTATTTCCTGAACACCGTTTTCTTCAATGCGCTTCAGCAATGAATCGATATTTAGATCTTCTACGCTTACACCGGAAACGGCACTTAAAACGCCACCTAGAATATGATAGCGACCCTTAAAGGTATTTAATTTTTCAAAGGCATATACATCACGAAATGATGAAACGACAATTAATGTTTTTTCATCTCGTTCATTGTCGGCACATATTTCGCATTTTTCTTCCTCGGTATATAAGCCACAAATCGGGCATTTATGAATTGTCGTTTTGATATTTTCGAGGGCCTTAGAAAATTCCTGGACCTCTTCTTCGTTCATCTCTAAAACCGCCAAAGCCATTCTCTCGGCGGACTTTCGTCCAACGCTTGGTAGTTTGGCAAACGACTCAACTAAGCGATTAAGCGATTTTAAATCTTTCATTACAATCCCATCATTCCTTCAACGCGTCCTGTTATGCGAACATTTATTTCGTCTTCAGCGAGTTTGATGTTTTTTAAGGCCTCATCGATCGCCAGTTTGAGCATTTCCTCGATCATCTCTTTATTTTCGGCATCAAGAGCACCCTCATCAATATTAATCTCCTTAATCTTGCGGTCGCCGTAAAAAATGACCGTAACGGCTCCTCCTTTAGAAACAGAAAACTCTTCTTGAGCTAAATCTTCATGAGCCTTTTTTAGTTCACGCTGCATTCTTTGAGCTTGTGCTAATAAGTTCTGCATATTCATAAATTTTCTCCTTTAAAATTCAATACAATGTCTTTCGCTTTTGGTAGTTTGTTGATTTGTCGTAATCCAAAAAAGGATTTCTGAAGTCTGAGGGCTTCACTGCGGATGATGGCATAGACAAATACCTCTCGTCCGAGGATCCCTTTAATTAATTCTGCTATAGCAGGCTGATTAGTTACAATGTTTATGCGATCAGAAAGACAATCAAAATCATATTCAAGAACTAAAACATCTTTAGTGACAATATATGGGCGACCATCTTTTAATAATGAGGCGACAAGTCCATATTTTGGGTGAGCGACTAGAGCGTTGAAATCATCCCATTTCTTGCTGATGGTTTGCCGTTCTTCTTTATCGCCAAGAACCATAATTTTTATCATCGTTTCATCATCAATTGCGTTTTTGTCTCCAGAAGTATTGATTGTGCATTTATCCTGAGTGTTGGAATCTTTGCTTTTAATTTTTGTTTCAATAGCCGGTTTGATTTTTTCATCAATTGTCATCTCATCTTCCAAAAGCCATGAAGGAACAGTTGAACCGTTAGTTTCAACTAGAGGTGCTGGTTCAACAGCTTTAACCTCTATTGTCTCGATTTTTTGTTCAATTGATTTCTCGCTTGCTTTTGATTCGATTTTGGTTTCAACTTTGGGTTCCGGTTTTGGAAGCGGCTTATCGACTATTTTTTCCTCTTTCGGTTCTATATATTCGCTTCCTTTACTCTTGTTTGATGAGGTGGCAAGACGAAGCAAGACCAGCTCAAATAATGAGCGAATATTTGAAACAACTTTAAAATCATTTTGAGCTTTAAGAAGTATTTCAATCATTTCATTAAGGCGTTCAACTTCAATTAGATTCTTTAAGTCTAAGGCGTCTTTTTCGGTTATAACCGAAAGAAGAATTTGTTCTTCCGTTTTGCTATAAACGAGAGCGTCTTTTAAGACGTCTAGTAAGTTCGATGTAAGCCGTTTAATGTCAATGCCAGAAGCAATAAAGGATTCCATTCTTTTTAAGACATCTTTAACATCCCCATTTGCTATCGCTTTTATTAGATCCAGTTTTTCTTTAGTTGAGGCAAGTCCAAATAAATCAAAAACATCTTTTTCTTTAATGGAATTACCTGCGTAAGCTAAAACGTGTTCGAGAATGGATAAAGCGTCGCGGACACCGCCGTCAGCCAAATCGATAATGGCGTTGATGGCAGGAATATCATACTTAATTTTTTCCAAATCAAGAATTTCGACCATTTTTTCACGAATTGCATCATCATCAACTTTGGTAAAATCATACCGTTGACAGCGTGAAACGATAGTCGGAAGGACTTTATGGGGCTCAGTAGTTGCAAGAATAAAAACGACATGAGCGGGCGGTTCTTCCAATGTTTTTAATAAGGCGTTAAATGCGCCACTTGTCATCATGTGAACTTCATCAATAATATACACTTTATATTTGCCCTTAATTGGCAGATATTTTACCTTTTCGATAAGATCGCGAACTTCTTCTACGCCGTTGTTACTGGCAGCATCAATCTCGATAACATCAGGATGTGAACCGTCAGTCACACTTAAACAATTTCCGCATTCATTACACTGATGTCCAAAAGCTTCCTCACAGTTCAAAGCCTTGGCGAAAAGCTTAGCCATTGATGTTTTGCCAGTTCCACGTGGACCGCAAAACAAATAAGCATGAGCGATTTTGTTATTTGCCAAAGCGTTTTCAATCGTGCGGACAATGTGTTTTTGACCTGCTACTTCTGAAAATGATTTGGGGCGATATGTCCTGTATAGAGCTTTGTATGCCATTTATATATCCTATTGGTAATTATACATATTTATTCACTTCTATTAAAGATAAAAATAGATGTTTAATATTAATATTAAGGAGAAAAACTAACGCTTTATTCAAAAGGGTAGATGTGGTATAATCTCAACGCTTATTTAAGGAGCAATTATGGAAGAAAGCATGTTGAGACGTCTTGAAGCAACCAAAAAGCGTCTAGCGGAAATTGATAATGAACTCGCTAACGAGAATGTCGTTCGCGATATTTCTCGTTTTCGTAGCCTCTCTAAAGAACGCTCAAATATAGCTGACATTTGCGAGAAATACGATGAATATACCAAGTTTTTAAGCGAGATGGATGGGGCGTTTT
Source organism: Bacillota bacterium (assembly GCA_023457325.1). GTDB lineage: Bacteria > Bacillota_I > Bacilli_A > RFN20 > CAG-826 > UBA1424. The sequence goes on from JAEWLX010000062.1 coordinate 7,358, forward strand.
CCATGATGCAGGATGATGATTTAGAAATATCTAATTTAGGCAAAGAAGAATACCATACCCTTCAAGCAAAAATTGAATCCATCGAGGAGGCACTCCACCTAATGCTTCTTCCTAAAGATCCAAACGATGACAAAAATATTATCGTAGAAATTCGTGGAGCCGTTGGCGGTGATGAAGCCAATATTTTTGCTGGCGACTTATTTAGAATGTATACAAGATATGCCGAACGCAATAATTGGAAGATTCAGATGATTGACGAAAGCTCATCAGGCGCGGGCGGATTCTCGCTCGTATCTTTTATGATTAAAGGCGAGGGTGCTTATTCGAAATTGAAGTTCGAAAGTGGTGCTCATCGTGTTCAACGAATTCCGCGCACCGAGGCTTCGGGACGGATACATACTTCTACCTCAACCGTTTTAGTAATTCCGGAAGCTGATGAAATTGAAGTCAATATTAATTCTGCAGATTTACAAGTTGATACTTATCGTTCACAAGGTGCCGGCGGACAAAACGTCAACAAAACAGAAAGCGCTGTGCGCATCACCCACCTACCAACGGGCATTGTTGTGAGCTGCCAAACTGAAAAATCACAAATTCAAAACCGAGAAATTGCCATGCGAATGCTTAGGGCAAAAATTTTGAGTAATCTCCAAGCGGAACAAGATGAAAAAATCGGAAGTGAAAGAAAGTTGAAGGTTGGAACTGGCGAAAGAAGCGAGAAGATTAGAACTTATAACTACCCGCAAAATCGCGTTACCGATCATCGCATATCTTTGACTCTTCAAAAACTTGATCGGATTATGGAAGGTGATCTCGATGAGATCCTCGAGGCTCTTATTCATTTTGATCAACAGCAAAAATTATTAGGCGAATAAAATGCCAACGATAAAACAATTATATGATAGCGTAGTTCGTGATTCCGATTATATTCGGCAAAACGAAATCGCTATTCGGGAAATTATTTGTCATATTCAAGGTTATACCGAAATGACAGACTTTTTCGTGAATAATGATGCAGAAATAGCTGATTTGCAGCTTTTTCAATCGTACTTTGCTCGATTTTTGAATGGCGAGCCCGTTCAGTACATTCTAAATAATGCCCGCTTTCTTGGCATAAATTTATTTGTTGATAATCGCGTTCTTATTCCGCGAATGGAGACGGAAGAAGTTGTCAAATACGCATTTCAAAAAATCCGAGATTTATATTTGAATACCCCATTAGTGATTTCAGATATTGGTACTGGTTCAGGAGCAATTGCCCTTGCGATGGCAAAAGAATTTCCTAAAGCTAGGGTCATCGCCACTGACATTTCTAACGATGCTTTGAATGTGGCACGACACAATGCAAAGAAATACAATTTTAAAATTGATTTTTTTGAGGGCGAGTCCCTCCAACCGCTATATTTCAATCGAGTCAAAGCCAATATTATTATTTCAAACCCTCCCTACATCACTAATGTCTCAGAAATCGACGACAGTGTAATCCGGTTTGAACCATACCAAGCCCTTGTTGACAAAGAAGAGTTAAAAACTTATAAGGATATCTTAACTATGTGCCCGGCCATCTGTGATAAACCTTGCTTGCTCATTTTTGAAATCGGCCATGACATGCGTGAGAAAACGTCTGAACTAGTAAAGAAGTATGCCCCCAATTCAAAATGGGAAATAAAACAAGATATTAATGGAAAAGATCGTATGATTTCTATTTATATAGAATAGTAGTAGTATTATTAACATGGAACACATTGAAAAAGCCAACTTAGATATAGCTGCGCGCCTTCTTGCAAATGAGAAGATTGTCGCTTTTCCTACCGAGACAGTTTATGGTCTCGGAATTGTTTTTGATTCAAAGAAAGCTTTTGATGATTTAGTAAACGTTAAACAAAGGAAACCAGATAAGCCATTTACGCTAATGTGCTCCTCGATTAGTGAAATCGGGAAGTACGCTTATATTAATCCTAAGGCCGAGAAAATTATTAACAAATTTTTACCTGGCGAGCTAACAATTATCCTTAACGCCCGCCCCGGTGTTCCAAATTGGGTTGATTTAGGTACTGGACATGTCGGTATTCGCGTTCCTGATGATAATGATGTTCGAGAGTTAATTCGTTTAGTTGGTAAACCACTTCTTGTCCCAAGCGCGAATCGAGTTGATCAAAAGCCATTGACGATCGATCTAGATGTTATCAAGGAATTCGATGAAGAAATAGGCGGTGTTATTCTTGGTCAGTCAAAAGGGGCAACTCCTTCGACAGTTATCGCCGCTTATGATAAAATTGTAATGTTAAGAGAAGGTAATATTTCTCTTAATGATATTTTAAAGAATATTGGTGGTGAGAATATGCGCATTGTCGTAGCTTCAGATCATGGTGGATTTGAGTATAAAAATGAAATCAGAAGGCATTTAGAAAAAAGAGGATTTCATGTTTTTGATGTCGGTACTTTTTCTAATGAATCAGTTAATTATCCTGATTATGCAGCCGCGGCCGCAAAGAAGGTTGCGAATGGCGAAGCTGATCGAGGAATTCTAGTTTGTACAAGTGGCGAAGGCGTGATGATTGCCGCTAACAAAGTTAAAGGAGTCCGTGCTGGTATTGGATATAACGACACCGTGTCCCGTCTTTTAAGAGAACACAATGATGCCAATGTTATAACATTCGGTCAAAAATTTATGGAACTTGATGATGTCATTAGACGCGTTGATATTTTTCTTGAAACCCCGTTTGATGGCGGTCGCCATGCTAATCGAGTGGATATTATTAAAAATATCGAAAAAGAAAAATAATTACCTTTTGTCTTCGTAATTAATACAGAAGTTTGCTTATAGTAAGCGGCTTCTGTTTTTTTATTACTTATATATTTATTGTTATGTTTGAGTGTCCTCGCTGCGGTAACAGCAATCCGCTGTATATTGGCTACAAAAAGGGTAAACCTTATTGCCGTAAGTGTATAACTTTCGCAGGAAAAAGCGCATGCGAAAATAAAGACAAATCGCATTGCGCAATTCTCAATTTAAACTATGATCTTTCGGATGAACAAGTTGAGGCATCAAATAAAATAGTCAAAGCTATTGGCGAGAGCAGGAATGTCTTGATCTCCGCAGTTTGTGGGGCTGGCAAGACGGAGTTGACTTTTGCGGTTATAAAAAACGCTCTAATTAAAGGGCAACAAGTTGGCTTTGCCATACCTAGAAAAGATGTTGTTATCGAAATTTATAAACGTTTGTCGGAAGTTTTTCCTCGCAACTCTGTTATCGCTGTCTATGGCGGTCACAATGAAAATCTTCAGGGCGAACTTATTGTTCTTACATCGCATCAACTTTATCGATATGAGAACTATTTTGATCTTTTGATTATGGATGAAATTGATGCCTTCCCTTATCAAGGTGATGAAGTTTTACGCGCTATGTTTATCCGTAGTTGTCGCGGCAATTATGTCATTATGTCAGCGACCTTATCTAGCAATCAGATTAGTGCTTTCAAAAAAGAAGGCGGCGAGACCATAAGTATTAATGCGCGATATCACGGTTTTCCCCTTCCGGTACCTAAAATTGTTATTATGATTGGCATTTTGAAACACTTTTTTCTTATTAGAAAAATTCGCGAGTTAATAAAAGAAAGCAAACCTATTTTCATATTTGTGCCAACGATAGCTAAATGTGAAGATTTATTTGCCTTCTTGAGCAAGTGGATTCGGAAGGGTAATTACGTTCATTCGAAAAGAAAAAACAGAGAAAAAGTTATTAATGATTTTCGTCAAAGTAAATACAACTATTTAGTAACAACCGCAGTGCTTGAGCGAGGCGTGACACTAAAAAATCTTCAGGTTATCGTTTTTGAGTGTGATCACGCGATATATACAACAAGCGCCCTTGTACAAATCGCGGGTCGAGTAGGGAGGAAAAAAGATGCGCCACAAGGTGAAGTCGTTTTTTTGTCGGACCGGCGAACAGCAGCCATGGATGAAGCAATTAGAGAAATTAAAGCCAAAAATAAGTCATTGTCGCCTATGCCTTTGTGATATTAGAGACATGAACTTTCATCAATTGCTTTTTCCAAATGGAACAATTTGCTTTAAGTGTCAGGAGAAGTTCACATCGATAATGGAAGTTCAAAAAATCGACAGTGTAAAAGTAAACATCCTTTACGAATACAATGATTTTTTCCGCTCAACTCTCTATCAATATAAAGGATGTGGCGATATTGAATTGGCACCGATATTTTTAAATTATCATCGAGCGTTTTTGCAAATTAAATACTATGGATATTTGCTTATTCCTGCTCCCAGTCATGCAATGCATGACGAGGAAAGGGGCTTTAATCATATTATAAGAATTGTTGATGGTCTTAAACTGCCAATCATAAACGCGATAGAAAAAGTAATTAAGCGCAAGCAAACAGATTTAAAACGTGAAGAGAGAATGAAGGTTGGAGAGATACTTCGTTGGAAGGATAATTTTTCAATTAGAAACAAGAAAATATTAATTGTTGATGATGTCATGACCACTGGGTCGACTATCAAAGCATGCATTAATTTAGTAAAACAGCAAAAACCAAAACAAATTGAAGTTTTAGTCCTTGCAAAGGCAAATAAAGGTGAGGAAATTTAAGTTTGGCATACCATTATGTTTAATGGTAAAATATCATGGCTAACTATATAGAGTCGGAGTAGAAAAAATGGCAAATTTTATTGAGAAAATATTCCGTTTTGATCAAAGAACCCTCAAAAAGTATTTTCGAGAAAGTGAAAAAGTTCTTGCATATGAGCAAGAAATGGCGGCGAAAAGCGATGACGAACTTCGCGCCAAAACTGAGGAGTTTAGACAAAGATTAAAAAACGGCGCAAGTACCGAAGAGATTAAGTACGAGGCTTTCGCGGTCGCTCGTGAAGCTGCGCGTAGAACACTTGGACAATTCCCTTTTCAGGTCCAAGTTATCGGTGCGTTAGTTCTTAATCAAGGCGATGTCGCCGAAATGAAAACAGGCGAAGGTAAAACACTTACTGCTACTATGGCCGTGTATTTAAACGCCCTGAAAGCTCAAGGCGTCCACGTCGTAACAGTTAACGAATACCTCGCTCAGCGCGATGCTGATTGGATGGGGCAAATATACCGCTTTTTAGGATTAACAGTAGGAGTTAATATTCGCGAGAAAACAAGTAGCGAGAAAAAAGAAGCACACAATTGTGACATCACTTATACAACTAACTCAGAATTAGGTTTTGATTATTTGCGCGACAATATGTCGCAAAACGCTTCTTCTCGTGTTTTAAGGGGATTAAATTACGCCGTTATTGACGAAGCTGACTCCATTTTGATTGATGAAAGCCGCACCCCGCTTATTATTTCCGGTGGAGCAAAAGCGAGTGCTTCACAATATACCGTCGCTGATCGTTTTGTGAAAACATTGAAAAGAGACCGTGATTTTGAGGTTGATATCAAAACTAAAACCTGCAGTTTGACCGAAGAAGGTAACACGAGAGCGGAGCGGATGTTTGGTATTCGTAACCTCTATGACCCCGAACACCAAGATCTCGTCCATCGTATTGTTCAGGCCCTCAAGGCAAATTACATTATGATGCGGGATGTAGAGTATCTAGTTGATGGCGAAAATCAAATTCAACTAATCGATCAATTCACTGGTCGTATTCTTAAGGGTCGTGAATATTCAGATGGTTTGCAGCAAGCAATTCAGGCTAAAGAAAACGTCGAGATTAAACAAGAAACGATTACTTTAGCGACAATCACATACCAAAACTTCTTCCGTCTTTTCAAAAAGCTATCAGGCATGACAGGTACAGCCAAAACTGAAGAAGAAGAATTCCGCAAAATTTATAATATGCGCGTTGTGGCGATTCCCACTAATCGACCAGTTATTCGCGATGATGCCACAGATTACATTTACGCTCACAAACCAGCTAAACTTGCGGCACTAGTTCAAGAAGCTAAGGAACGTCATGAAAAAGGACAACCAATACTAATTGGTACAGTCTCAGTCGAATCTTCAGAAGAAGTTAGCAAATTGTTGACTGAAGCTGGATTAAAGCATGAAGTGCTTAATGCGAAAAACCATGCTCGCGAAGCCGAAATTATTTCCCTCGCTGGCAATAGAGGCGCTATTACCCTTGCCACCAATATGGCAGGTCGTGGTACAGACATTAAGATAAATGATGAAGTTCGAGCCCTCGGCGGATTATGCGTTTTAGGTACTGAACGTCATGAAGCGCGTCGTATCGACAATCAGCTTCGTGGCCGGAGCGGTCGTCAAGGCGATCCTGGTTTTTCTCGATTCTATGTTTCTTTTGACGATGAACTGATGCGCCGTTTCGGAGCCGACAATGTTCAAAAAAGAATTGAATCATTAGGTCAAGAAGCTCTTGAAAGCCGACTTTTTTCCAATTTTATTACTAGCGCTCAAAAACAAATTGAAGGTAAAAACTTTGATATTCGTAAGAATCTTCTCGACTACGATGACGTTATTGCTAAGCAAAGAACGGCCATTTATGAAAAGCGCGATTCCATTCTCTTTGCCGAGGATATCAAAGATTTAATTTATGATTTTTTCCAAACAACCGGATTGTTCTTGGCAAAAAAAGCTATATCGCTTGAAGCCCGTGATGGAACGATTGATGGCGAACAACTTCGAAAGATTGTTGAACCACGTTTCATGTTAGAAGGAACATTTAGAGCCAATGCCTATGATGAAGCTCCAGCCGATGAAGCCGGACAAGATTTAGGAGATACTCTTTACGACCGTTATATCGCTAAGCGAAAAGAATGGGGCGAAGAGATTGCTAATCAGGTTGAAAGACAAATAGCTCTTCAAACAATCGATCAAAACTGGACTCGACACATTGACACTATGTCTCGTTTGCGCGAAGGCATTTATCTTCGCTCGTACGCAAACACAAATCCCCTACAAGATTATGTCAATGAAGGACACGCCCTTTTCCGCGACATGCTCGATAAGGTTTCTGCGGATGTCGCTTTAAAGTTATTAAATGCCGTTGTTCAAATCAAAAAGCCAGAAGAATCACCACCAAACAATGACAAAGTCATTGATGCTCCAGCTGAGCCCGTAAAGGATAAGGAATAATGAAAGAGTTGCAGGAATTGATTTTTGTTTTTAATGAACTAAGCAAATCAGTGAATCGGCTCGGTGACTCTCTTTGACTACGCTTTTTTAGAAGAAAAGACGAAAGAGTTAGAAGCCATTCAAAACGATCCTGATTTTTGGAATGACCAGAAACGAGCCGTTTCGGTTGTTAATGAATATAATCGTGTTAAAGACACTTTTGGCGCTTATCAAAAGATTATAAAAACGCATCGCGACATTGACGAATTACTAAAAAGTACCTCTCAAGAAGACAGCGATATGCTTTTACTTATTGAAGAAACGTTAAACGATTTATCTAACTATATTAAAGAACTTCGTTCAGAATTATATTTCACTGGAAAATTTGATCGCCTGAATGCGATTGTAACTATCCATCCAGGTGCGGGTGGAACAGAATCTCACGATTGGGCCGATATGTTATATCGGATGTATGTGCGATGGGCTGAAAAAAGACGTTTTAAAATGCAAGTCATTGACTATCAAGCCGGTGATGAAGCGGGAATTAAAACTGTCACAATTGCTATCAAGGGCAAAAATGTATATGGACTTTTGAAAGGTGAAAAAGGCGTTCATCGCCTTGTTCGAATATCGCCTTTTGATTCCAATTCAAGAAGACACACTTCCTTCGCATCGGTTAATGTTGTTCCGGAGTTTGATAATGATATCAATATCGAAATTAATGATAGTGATTTGAAAGTTGATACATATCGCAGTAGCGGAGCGGGTGGTCAAAACGTCAACAAGACAGAAAGCGCTGTTCGCATCACTCACATACCAACGGGCATCGTTGTATCTTGCCAAGTTGAAAGATCGCAGATTTCTAATCGTGAAATGGCCATGAACATGCTTAAAGGGCAACTTTATCAACTTGAACAAAGTCGCAAAGACGATGAGCTAAAAAATATTGTCGGTGAACAAAAAGCCATTGAGTGGGGTAGTCAAATTCGTTCTTATGTTTTTTGCCCATACACTTTAGTAAAGGACAATCGCACCAATTATTCAGAAGGCGATGTCCATGCTGTTATGGATGGAGAAATCGATGGATTTATCAACGCTATGCTTGATATGGAAGCACGTAATTCAAAGGATATTTTCGCAAAATAACTGATTTTTGCATGGATAAAATAATGAATGAGCATTTATTTAAACTAGTATCTTCATACAAACCGACTGGTGATCAGCCTGTTGCTATTCAAAAACTAGTTCAAGGACTGCGTGATGGAAAACCTCTTCAGGTTCTTTTAGGCGCGACCGGTACTGGTAAAACATTCACTGTTTCTAATGTTATTCAAGCAGTGCAAAAACCGACACTCGTCCTTGTTCACAATAAAACATTAGCGGGCCAATTGTATGGTGAGTTTAAAGAACTATTTCCCGAGAATCGCGTCGAGTACTTTGTATCCAATTTCGATTTTTATCAACCCGAGGCTTACCTTCCTAAATCAGACACATATATAGATAAAAATGCCGTGATGAATGAAGAAATCGAAATGCTTCGCACAAGTGCGATTAATTCTGTTTTAGAAAGAAAAGACACAATTGTCGTCGCTTCGGTTGCGTCTATTTATGGTTTAACTGATCCCGATGAATATCGTAACCTCGTCTTTGAGATTCGCGTTGGCGAAACAATCAACCGGCGAACATTATTTCATCGCTTGATTGATTCACAATATACAAGAAACAATATGGGCTTAGTTCCTGGTTCATTTCGCGTGCAAGGAGATATTATTCAAATTGTGCCGCCTCACACTGACGAGTATTACATTAAAATCGACACGTTTGGTGATGAAATCGAACGAATTGCCATGGTAGAAATTTTAACCGGAGAAGTGAAAAGAACATTTTTAACTTATCCTATTTTTCCGGCTTATGGTCACGCATCCACCCGGCAAAGAGTTAAGGAAGCAACAGTTACTATTCTTGCCGAATTAGAAGATAGGCTCGCCTATTTCCGTAAGGAAGGCAAACTTTTAGAAGCTGAACGACTTGAAATGCGAACTAGACAAGATGTTGAAAGCATGCTCGAGTTTGGTATGTGTCCTGGAATCGAAAACTATTCGCGTCATATTGATAAACGAAACCCAGGCGAAAGACCCTTTACATTAGTTGATTATTTTCCAGATGATTTTTTGCTAATCATCGATGAATCGCATGTTACGTTACCGCAAGTCAAGGGCATGTATAATGGTGATCGCTCACGAAAACTAACGCTTGTTGATTATGGTTTTCGTCTTCCAAGCGCGCTTGATAATCGACCCTTAAACTTCGCTGAATTTGAAGGTGTGATGCCTCAGACCATTTGCACTTCGGCAACGCCTGGAGATTACGAATTAGATCGAGCTAATCGCGAAGTTGTGGAACAAATTATTCGCCCAACTGGACTAATCGATCCTCGCATTGAAGTAAGAAGAACCCTTGGTCAAATTGATGATTTAATTTATGAAATTAAACAAAGAATCCTTTCTAAAGAAAGAACGATGGTTGTAACCTTGACAATTCGCATGGCTGAAGATCTAACCGACTATTTAAAAGAACGGGGAATCAAGGTTGCCTATCTTCACAATGAAACAAAAACTTTGGAGCGAACGGAAATTATTTATCAGCTTCGTAAAGGAAAATATGATGTCTTAGTCGGAATAAACCTTTTGCGTGAGGGCCTTGATATTCCTGAAGTATCATTAATCGCTATACTTGACGCTGATAAAGAAGGTTTCTTAAGATCGTCGCGATCCTTGATTCAAGTTGTGGGGCGAGCTGCTCGAAACAAAAACGGTTTCGTTATCATGTATGCTGATCGTATGACTGATTCGATGCGCTTTGCGATTGGAGAAACGAATAGACGACGTCAAATTCAAACTGACTACAATAATAAAAATGGAATTGTTCCCGAGACAATCATCAAAGATATTCGCCCGCCATTGAAGAATATGGAAGATGAACAGGAAACTTATAAGGCCTTTACTGCCAAGGCGTCACGTAGTGAAATTGAAGCCAGAATTAAAGAACTAGAAAAGCAAATGCGCGAGGCCGCAAAAAATTATGATTTCGAAAAAGCTGCCGAGATTCGTGATATTGTCTTTGAAATAAAAGCCAACCTCAAATAATAAAGCATTTGCTTTAAGAAAAAGGATGTGCGAAGATATTAAAGCATAGTTGCAAAAGGAGAAAAAACAATGCAATGGTATGATGTTATATTCTTAATTGTCGCCCTTATTATCATTGTCTTGTCATTGTTACAAGGTGGTAAATCAGAAGGTGCTTCCGGAGCCATTACTGGTGGTGGAACTAATATATTCGTTAAAACAAAAGAGAGAGGTTCTGAATTAGTTATTACGTGGCTGACATTTGGTTTTGCCATCGTCTTCTTTTTCTTTGCGATCTTAATCAGCGTTTTACAAAACGTTGCCTAGTTAGACATAATATCAAAGAGCCCCACAAGGGGCTTTTTTCTTTTTTGTTTAGTTATCGTATAATAATGTTCGGTAAGTTTTATGAAGAATTTTCTAAAAATGCATTTCTGGCGGCTTTTGATTGTTCTTTTCCTTTTCTTATCGCAATTAGCGATTATTATTTTGGGCATCATTTATATTCGCGACTATTATCCGCTTATTTATTTACTGTTTCTCATTATTAGCGTTGTCGTTGTTCTTATAATTATTGGTAATCGTAGCAATCCAAGCTACAAAATTTCGTGGCTCGTCTTAATCTTAATCTTCCCTGCTTTTGGAGGCATGCTTTACCTACTTTTTGGCAATAAAAAAATGAATCGCAAGCAGAAAAAAATGGTCACAAAAATGCATGCTCTAATTGAACAATCGACAAGAAATACGGAAGGTGTTCTCGAACGATTAAAAAGCGAGAACCTCGATGCTCATAATCAAAGCGCATATATAAAAAACACCACTGGCTTTGGACCATATCAAAATTGTTATAGTGAGTATTTTCCATCAGGAGAATCTTTTTTAAACACTTTAATCAGTGAACTTAAAAAAGCTAAAAAATTCATATTTATTGAGTACTTCATTATTTCTGAAGGCCAAGTTTGGACAAAGATTCTCAAGATATTGGTCGATAAGGTCAAAGAGGGTGTTGATGTTCGCATCATCTATGATGATATGGGTTCAATTTCCAGTCTGCCGCATAACTATGACCGTAAGCTTAGGTCATTAGGAATTCAAACATTTGCTTTCAATCGTTTTCTCCCCTTTTTAAATGCTCGAATAAATAATCGCGATCATCGAAAAATTCTCGTTGTCGATGGATCAACTGCTTTCACTGGGGGCATCAATCTAGCAGACGAATATTTCAATCTAAAAGTTCGCTTTGGTTATTGGAAAGACAATGTGCTGATGATTCGTGGTGATGCCGTTAGAAACATGACATTGATGTTTTTAACCTTTTGGAGTGTGCTGACTGGTAAATTGGAAGATTTTGAACCTTTCTTGTCGAAGAACAAAGATTATAGAATTGCCGATTCCGGTTATATACAACCATATGCCGACACGCCTCTTGACGATGAAGCGGTAGGCGAAAATGTTTATTTGAACATGATGGGAAGAGCCAAAAAGCGCATTTATATTACGACGCCTTATCTTATCCTTGATAACGAGATGGTCATCGCCTTTTCGAATGCCGCTAAGCAAGGAATTGATGTTCGTATTGTCACACCGGCTATACCTGATAAAAAAATTGTTTTTCAAGTCACGAGATCTTATTACCGGCGCCTTATTGAAGCGGGCGTAAAAATCTATGAATATATTCCTGGCTTTATTCATCAAAAAGTTTTTCTCGCCGATGATGATTTTTTAACTATCGGCACAATCAATCTTGATTATAGAAGTCTATATCTGCACTTCGAAAACGGTGTATGGCTTTATCAAAGCAAGATTATTCAAGAAGTAAATGCTGACTTTGAAAATATTCTTTCTCAATCGAAACTGGTCACCTTGCAGGAAACAAAAAGTGGACCATTTCATCGTCTGTGGATTAGCTTCTTAAGGGGATTTGCCACCCTTTTATAAAAAGAACATTTTTTGTCTACTTTAGAATACTTATAAATGATAAAATATTGCATATTGGAAAGAGGGATAACCATGGAAATAAAAGAGTATGTCGCCATGCGCAAACAGCAGATTCGCGACAAAGTCGCTTCGATGAAAATTAGACCTCATTTGGCTATTGTTCAGGTAAATGAAGATGAGGGTTCTAACTCATACATTCGTGGCAAACTAAAGGATGCTGAGGAGTTGGGCGTCCGGGCCACACATATTAAGCTTCCAGTGGAAACCTCAGAACAAGAAGTATTAGAGCTTGTTAATTCCTTGAACCTTGACCCCGATATTCATGGTTTTATTGTGCAAATGCCCTTACCAAAACACATTAATGAAGACAAAGTAAAGGTAGCGATTAACCCAAGCAAGGATGTTGACGGGTTTCACCCGCTCTCCAAATTAAAAGCCTGTACTCCTCGTGGAATTCTCGACTATTTGAAGTTTAGCAACATTGAATTATTGGGAAAGAACGCGGTCGTGATTGGACGGAGTAATATCGTTGGTAAACCAATGGCGGCTCTTCTAACAAAAGAAAGTGCTAATGTGACCATTCTCCATTCAAAAACCAAACCCGAAGATTTTAGGTTTTACGTAGAACATGCCGATTTAATCGTTGCTGCCGTTGGGAAAAAATGGCTTGTCGATGGATACAATTTCAAAAAAGAAGCAGTCATTGTCGATGTCGGTATCAATCGCATTGATGGTGTTTTATATGGTGATGTAAAGCCTGGGCAAAAGGTACGCTTACAAACACCTGTACCAGGCGGTGTCGGCCCTTTAACACGTCTAGCCCTTTTTGAAAATCTAATGGAGATAATGGAACATGGAATTTAAAATCACTAATACTCAAGTTTATGGATTAGATCGAGCGATTAAGGCTTCAGGAAATCCGATGCGCGTTGCTATCGATACCAGCGAAGTCACTGATAAGGATTTTGTGCGTGCATCAAAACTAGGCGCGAGTAAATCTGGTGAAGGACACGATAATTACCTAAAAGGTATTTTAGTTCAGATGGATGTTACAGCCCCTCTTTTTTGGTGGAAGCAGGCCCAAAGGTACCATTGGTTTGACTTTATTTCTTCGCAATCGACGATGCACTGTCTTTTAAAGTTTGATATTGCCACTCAATGCGTGAGCGAGACGAATAATGAAATCGTGAGAATCGTTGATGAAATGGTTAGCGAGTATCACACTTTAAGCGATGACGATAATCGCAAAAAGTCCTTGTGGCGTGAAATCGTCGCCTCGCTTCCTTCCGGTTTTTGTTTAGGGGCGACAATGACAACGAATTATCAGCAATTAAAAACGATGTATCTTCAACGACGCTATCACAAGCTGATTGAATGGCGAGTATTTGCAGAGTGGTGTGAATCACTTCCTCACTTTCAAGAACTAACAGGAACATCAAGATAAGAAAAAAAGAGCCGTGATTGGCTCTTTTTAATTGCTATTCGACTTTGTCGACGGGGAATGATTCCTCAACATCGATTACTTCAGGTTTGATAACGTCTTTTTTTCTAATTTTCTTTTTTTCTTCTTGTCCGGCCTTGTCCTTTTCTTTTTTGTCTCGCTGTTTTACTTTAAAAAGTGTTTTAACAGTAAAGGCAATTTCAACTAGGGCGAGGATACAAAGAATCGCTCCAATGACAATGAGAACAACATTTTGAGCATTGTTAATCGATACAAGAATTATTACGCCAACAGTGATAAATAGTAAAGCGGCAATGAATTCTAAAATTGGGAAAAACATTGTTTCCTGTTTTCTTTTCAGACGTAGAACGCCATCGGCAATCGCAATCGGAGCAACGACAAGCAAAAGAGTGGCGATAAAAATCATTAAAATTTCGGTAATAGCTTGTGAGCGGAGAACGATAACAATACCAAATGTTAATTCAAAAATACCAGTGAATAGAGAATTGTCGCCAGGATCTTTATTAAAGAAAGGCATCAGAACTCTTAACACGCCATCGAGAATGATAAATGAACCAATCGCGATGAATATCCATTTATACAAATCGGGATCATCAGAGAAGATGATAGTCAAAACACCGGCAGCCAATAATATAATTGCTTCGCAAATCTGCCAAATCGCCCACACTTTATACATTTTTTTCATATCTTTTTGCTCCCTCTATTTACTAATTTATTTTAATAAATTTACACCTATTATGATACAATATCTTTCACGGTAATTACGAGAGGTATGAATATGAAAGCTACAATTTTACGCAAATATGCCGAGCTTATCGTCCGTATCGGCGCGCACGTTCAAAAAGGACAAGATGTTATTATTTATGCGGAGCTTGATCAACCGCGGTTTGTTGAATATGTTGTTGCTGAGGCTTTTAAAGCTAAAGCGAGATCAGTTGTCGTTCGCTGGTCGCATAGTCCAGTCGATAAAATCGTCTACAAAAAAGAATCAATTAAGGCTCTTTCTGAAGTTCCTAATTGGATTGTTGAAAGAGAAAAACACTATGTTAAGACCTTACCGGCTACGATTTATCTTCTTAGCGAAGATCCCGATGCTCTTAAAGGGGTAAATCAAATGAAAATGGCCAAAGTAGGCCAAGCTGTCTATCCAATTCTTAAACCTTATCGCGATGAACGTGAAAACAAACAACAATGGACGATTGCTGGTGTCCCGGGTGTTGCTTGGGCGAAAAAGGTATTTCCTGATCTTCCAAAAAGGAAGGCAGTTGAAAAACTATGGGAAGCCATCCTCTATACATCTAGAGCCGACAAAGGCGATCCAATTGCTAACTGGAACGCCCATAATGCCAATTTGAAGAAAAGATGCGAATTCCTCAATTCATTGAAAATTGCCTCTTTGCATTATCAAAGCGAAAACGGCACTGACTTTACAGTTGGCTTACTACCTAATGTCAATTGGCTCGGTGGTGGAGAAAGAACCCTTGGCTCAAATGTTTTCTATAATCCCAATATTCCCAGCGAAGAGTGTTTCACGACGCCGGAAAGGGGAAAAGCCGATGGAGTCGTCTATTCGACCA
Organism: Bacillota bacterium; assembly: GCA_023457325.1. Taxonomy (GTDB): domain Bacteria; phylum Bacillota_I; class Bacilli_A; order RFN20; family CAG-826; genus UBA1424. The sequence goes on from JAEWLX010000062.1 coordinate 22,533, forward strand.
AACCATTATCTTATCAAGGCGAATTAATTGAGAATTTCCACGTCGTCTTTAAAGACGGTAAAGCTGTGGAGGTTCATGCTGAGAAAAACGAAGCCTTATTAAAGCAAATGATTGCAATGGATGAATTTGCGGCCTATCTCGGCGAAGTTGCTCTCGTGCCCTTTGATTCACCAATTCGTAATTCTGGCATCCTTTTCTGGAACACTTTATATGATGAAAACGCATCATGCCACCTTGCTTTAGGCATGGGCTTCACTAACTGTGTGAAAGATTATGAAAAATATACGAAAGAAGAATTAACGAAAATGGGAGTCAACGATTCGATGATTCATGTTGACTTCATGATCGGAAGCGAAGATCTCTCGATTGTCGCAACGACTCAAGATGGCAAGAAAGTCCAAATCTTTAAAAACGGAAATTGGGCATTCTAATATTATATATTAGACATAAAGAAAACTCACGATTAATTCGTGAGTTTTTTGTTGCTTATTGTTTCTAATTGTTGCCTTGGCCATTGCCATTTCCGCGCCCTTGACCGTGTCCGCGATTTTCGTGATGGGGATTCTCAGGATTTCCGCCCTTGGGATGGACAGTAATGACATATTCCGTTTCGCCACTTTCCTCGTCGGTAACAACCTCAATTGTCAACTCTCCATCGCGATTTCGTTCACCTTTGAGACGAATTTTATATTCAATGAGGATTAATAAAGGGTTTTGATCGTCGAGCATGACATTATAAGTATATGTATCGTCACCTTCCTCAAAAACTAATTTCAGTTTAAGCTTACCATCATCTTCTTCAAACTTAAGACTGCTATCGCTTATAAGATTCTTGTTTTCATAAACGCGGAAGCGATACTTGGTTTCATCGGTCTCTTCTTTGTATTCAGAGTGTATATAAACGAACTCACTATAATAAATGTACATTGAGACTTTAGCTTCGTCTTCTTCAATTTTGCGGCTACCTGTAATTTGATATTCGTCATCCGAATCACCATAGATGATGATGCCACTGAAACGATAAGTTGCTTCCTCGTTATTGTTGTTTAATTCATCGACGTTGTAATAAATTGTGTAGTTTAAATCAATACCAAGTGTATCGCGAGCAATGATGACATCCTTGAAATCATATTCCTCACGATCAGATTCCTCATTAATAATCTCGGGCTGACCCTCAGATGACATCAACTGTTCAATCATTTCTAAATATGGAGAAATCTGCGGAATAATCATTTCGCCGTCGCTTTCATCAAATAAAGCGCGGAAACGACCATCGACATCGCTTGTTTCGGTATAGTCAAAAAGAACATTGGAAGTTAAAGCCCCAACCGAAATAACTTGCTGATCGTTTTGAATTGGAAGTGGAACAGTAGTTGGGGGGTTGCTGCTTGAATCGCCAGTAGTATCGGTTGGATCAACAACAAAGAAACCGTTGATACCTAAGGTTATAAAAGTTATTGATAAAATAATTGCAACCATTGCTGTTGCCATTAGTGACACAAAACGAGGTTTTTGGAATAAGGCTCGTAATGTTGGACGTGTTTTCAATTCTGCCGCGTAAATAGGAATATTATTATGAGGCACAAAAGAATCGGCTTCTTTTTTTAAACGCTTCTCAACAACTTTTTCTTTTTCACCGAGAAGGGAAGGTTCAATTCCGATTGTTTTATAAACTTGATCTAAAACATCAGGAGTAATAATTTTACCCTCCTGTTCAAGTTTTTTTAAGATTTCCTTTTTACTTTTTCCCATATTCTTTTTCGTAAGCAATCCTTATCTTTTTAAGTGCGGCATTGTACTTGCTAGTAACGGTCCCCAAAGGAAGTTCAAGCATTTCGGCTATTTCCCGGTGTTTATAGCCCCCAATGGCGTAGAGAAGAACGATATTCAATTCGCTTTCATTAAGAACGCGATTTGCTAAGTCGATGGTTGGAGTATCAAGGTCTGGATTTAAGTCATAGACGCCTTCTGTTGAAACATTTTCTTCGCTGAAGTCATAACTTGGCTCGCGATTTCTCTTTTTGATCTCATTGAAGGCGAGATTTTTTGCAATTGTTAATAGCCAATTTCTTGGATTTGTCCCCGGTTTATAAGATGCAATGTTTTCGTAGACTTTGACATAAGTGCTTTGTAGGACATCCTCAGCCAAGTCATATGCTCTCACGAGAGGCAAAACAAACGTAAAAATGCCTTTCGATGTCAGCTTATAAATGATTGTAAGCTGATTAACATCACCCTTTTGCAAACCGACGATTGCCCGTTCGAGTTCGTTTGCCATCTTCTATCCTTGCTTGAATTGTAAACTCTAGCGAGGTTTATTTCAACAAAGGAAGAAGGGCTCAGAACAATATATTGTTATGGGGGCAACCGAGCCCTTCTAGAGGCGTAGTCACGGGGGATGACTACATAATATTAATTATTGAAAGGAGCTTTTTATTGGATAATCTTACTAATTTGTAAATTAATTAAGTTTTTTAAAGAAATTGTCCTGCTTTCGGTGCGGATTAGCAAACTTTGACAATCGACCTTTTTAATGCGTTCCTCAAGTGTTAGTAGATACCCGTCTTCATAATAAGTGATAAGAAAAATTTTATTTTTATAGTCGTGGAGTTGTTCGTCGATTTGTTCGGCTTGGTCGCTGCTTATTTTCGGTTTTGGACACTTGCCCTTTTCATACTTCATTTGTTGCAATGACGGCTTTTGTTCTTCTAACGAAGAAAAAGGTAGCCACTTCTTCATGCCCCGCCCACTCATTTACGGTGCCCTCCGATTTGAGCGTGACGTTTAATAACGTTGGATTCTTCTAATAAAGCACTACCTCGCAAAACAGCATCTCTACCAAATCTAAGCACGATTTCGTCAAGGGCATTACGTAGCTGCCTTTTTCCAAATTGTTTTTTGGAATCAAGAAATAAATCAAGTTGCTCGACGTCATCAAAACTCAACTTTCCAAAGGCAATATCAACACGGCGAATTGGTTTATCTTCACAAAACTTTCGAAATAAAGACAATAGACCATCATAAATGATGTCATTTTCGCTCGTTGATTTAACAAGACTAAGCTGTCGAGAAAAGCCTCCACCAATTTCATAAGAATATCCAATCATCAAACATACTAGGCCTGTTTTTTTGCCTTCAAGGCGAAGTCTTAAAGCTAGATCATCACTCATCTCGCGAATAATAACTGGCATCTCGCTTTTTTTATAGTTGCGAAAAAGAGATTGACCGTTAGAAAGCGATGTTTCTTTAGGAATATATTTTTCGCGAATGTTAGAGTCATCAATACCATTAGCATGATCTCGCAAGTCTTTGCCGATGACTCCAAAGTATTTGATTAACAATTCCTCTGGTGCATTAGCAAGTTCACCGATAGATTCAATGCCAATTTCATTCAGGCGTTTTTGTAGTCCGCCAGATATGCCCCACATTTCTGAAAGGGGAGATATGGGCCACAACTTCGTTTGAACATCGGTTTTTGTCCATTCACCGATAGCATCCTTGCTCTTTTTGCCTTCAAATTCAAGGGCCGATTTTGCTAAAAAAAGATTCTCGCCAATGCCTGCCGTTGCAAATAGCCCAGTCTCACTTCGTATTTTTTCAAGAATCATGCGGACTAATTGTCGGGGTGTCTTTTTATAGAACTTCAAATAGGGTCCAAGATTTAGAAAAGACTCATCGATAGAGTAAACGTGCAAATCATCTTCACCAACAAAATCAAGCATAATCGAGACGACTTTTGCAGACATTTCGATATACCTCGCCATACGTGGAACAGCGAAAATAATATCATCGCGTTTAGGTAAATCACGCTTACATAGTCTAGATGGAACGCCAGAGGCCTTTAGAAAAGGCGAAACGGAGAGGACGATGGTGCCTGGACCTCTTTCCACGTCGCAAACAACTAAGGGTGTCGAAAAGGGATCGAGTTTGCGATCTAGGCACTCGACAAAGGAATAGAAGGCTTTTAAATCAATGGCTGCGATTACTGGTTTCATATCAAGTTATTTGTGTCGTTATTATAAAACAGAAAAAAGTCGATTATCAGTCTTGACAAAAATGGCGTTTTGACTTTTTTGGTTTAGTTAGCGAATTAGGAGATAAATATGTAGTATAATGATTCTATTAAATCACTTGATTAGTTCTTTGTTTTACAAAACAATTAACCCAAAAGAATATGCTCGGAGAACAAATTGCAATTATTATCGCCAATATTCTAAGTCTGCCTTTTTTAATTGACGGCATCATTATTGGGATTATTATCATATCCTTTTTAATCGGCCTTGCGAAAAAGGGTTGGCATTCGTTATGGCGTTTTATCTTCGTCCTTTTATTATTGGCAGGGGCAGCTATTTTTGCCGTCAAACCTCTAGCTCAATGGTTAGCCGGTGAACAATTTTTCGCCTTAATAGGCTATCAACCAGTTGTTAATTACGGCGGCAGTCATGAAGTTACGATTCATTCATTTACCGAGTTAGTTGTGACGATGGGGCGTTTATCGACTGACAGCGCAAAATTCACAGCCGAGTACAGTGGCGAATTAGCGTTTAATATCGCCAAAGCAGTCGCGTGGTTTGCTATTGTCCTCGTCGTGCAAGTCGTATCCTGGATTATCTCAGCATTGTTATGGCCACTTGTTAAATTACTAATACCCGCTCGTGTTAGGAAAAAGAAAATGAAAGCCCTGGGTGGTTTGATCGGTGTCGCTCAAACATTGGTTATCATCGCTTCATACATGTTTGCCACAAGTGCTTTTTCACCAGGCTTCACTTATTTGTTATCCACCAGCAAGTATGCTAATTTTGGCATCAACGATTATCTTGTCGGTATCGCCGCGGGGCTAAACCCCGAAAACTCGTGGATTTTTAGCTGGCTCTCGCTTGATGGGAAAGTATTTCAATATAAGTTGGAGGATACGACGTATTTTGTCAGTCTTGAATTTGTCGATTTAAGCGAAAAAATAATTAGCGATGAACTGGATGATGAAACAAAAGCTTCGATTATAGCCGACTTTGAAGAAGAGTGCTTTGATGGTGATGGCAATTACATTTGTACAATCTGATTGTCTCTTGAAAAGAGTACTTAATAAATATATACTTATTTAGCGTTTGGGGCTGTAGCTCATCTGGGAGAGCGCGTCGTTCGCAACGACGAGGTAGCGAGTTCGATCCTCGTCAGCTCCACCAAACATTTGAAATTGTAGAAGTACAGCATCACACATCCTATATAGCACACAGAAAATTGAGTCTTAGTAATAGGGCTCTTTTTCTATTTATACAGCTATTGAAATACTAGTTAAGCCTTATAGATACACATTAAATGTCATTGTTCCACGATGGATATTATCTTACTTGGCGAGGCTGGGGATTGTGTGTACTAAAGAGGATGGCCAGCGTGGAAGAATGACAGAAATTCCCCCATTTATTGGACCTAAATTGGAATCAATAGATGGGGGTTCTCATTAAGAAAAGTTGCTCATTAAATACGACCAAACAGTATGTGAATACAGAACCTTGCTTCGAATCGGAAAGCATTCTGTTATAACCCGATATTAACTAGTAATATGGGTAGAAAAATATTTCGTTTATAAGTTAATTAGAGCATACTATTGACATGAAAATTACTTTTACTTCGAAACAATTACCAGAATTAAAAAAATATATTGATCAGAAAAATGAAAATATATTGGCATCCGATCTTTTATTGTCCTATCTTCTTGAATTTAAAAACCTTATCACAAGTGAAAAGATGAAGAAAATGGTGGCCCGAGGATTAGATGAAGAAAAGGCATTTGCGAAAATTCTTACTTCTGAACTATCGCCGAAAAATCCGCGCATCGCAAGTTTATTGAAGGAACATTTGAATCATTTTTGCACCCTTATTTCTAAAGACAAATATGTGAATAACAAATATTATAAAAACATTGTTTTTCCTGAAGTAAAACAAGGCAAATGGACAATGACGCATGGAAAATATTTACCGTTTGAGGGTTTTGCTTTGCGCGACATTAGTCAAAAGGGTAAATACTTCAAAGAAATCACCAATCTCGGCTTTTTTAGTGAAGAATTTAGCTTTCCACTAATTATGGAAAAGGAATCAACTTGGATGAGCGTTACACCTCATGAAATCGAGACGATGCAAAAAGCGATCGAAATGGTTTCGGGGCAAGTTGTTGTTCTTGGACTAGGGCTTGGCTATTTTCCATATATGATTTCTTTAAAAGAAGACATTAGCAAAGTAATCATTATTGAAAAAGATCAAGAAGCCATCGACCTTTTCAAAAAACATATTCTTCCCCAGTTTGCTAATCAAGAAAAAATAACGCTTATCCATCAGGATGCCTATTCTTATCTTGAACAATCATTAGCGAAAAGCGAAGCCGACTATCTTTTTGCTGATCTTTGGCAAAATGTCGATGATGGCCTTATTCATTACATTGATTTAAAAAAGAAAGAAAAATTGTATCCCAAAACGCAGTTTCTTTACTGGATCGAGGATTCGTTAATTGCAATGATTAGACGAATAATTATTACCATTTTTGAAGAATCTATTGCGGGCTATACACTAGAAAATTATCAAGAAGCCGTTACCCCTTACGATCACATTTTTAGTGATTTGTATGGCAAAATCTTATCTTATAAAAGCAAGTGCAAGGATGATTTTCTTTCTTTACTAACAAATAAGACAATTAACGAATTACTAACAAAATAATAACTATATTATTATGAATGCCCTTTCAAGATGGTCTTTATTGTGAATATAGGTAATAATTAGTATTGCTGAAAAGGACAGATATGATGAAAAGCATTCGCGAACTTTATCGAATCGGGCAAGGCCCTTCAAGTTCTCATACGATGGGACCGCAGAAGGCTGCGGCTTTTTTGCGGGCAAAATATCCTAATGCATCATCATATGACGTTATCTTATATGGTTCTTTAGCTTTTACGGGACGCGGCCACTTAACTGATAAAGCCATTATCAATACTTTTGCGCCCCGCCCTTGTAATGTGACCTTTGATTACAAGACGAAAGTATCTCACGCTAATACATTTGATATTGTAATTCACCAAAATGGTGAAGATGATATAAAACATAGAATTCTATCGCTTGGTGGCGGAGCCATTTCGATTGATGGCGAAACGTTCTTTGAAGTGGGCGAGAAGTATCAGGAGAAGACTTTTGATGAGATTAAGCGATTGTGTTTGGCTAATAAATGGCGCTTTTATGATTATGTCGCCGATCGTGAAGGACCAGAAATTTGGGATTATCTTGCTAAAGTATGGCGGCAGATGAAACTGACAATTGATAATGGACTTAATAATCGTGGCTTCTTACCAGGATCTTTAAAAGTTTACCGAAGAGCGGGCGACTTATATAACCAATTTGATGAGTCGGAAACTTTAGCCGCCCGTTCGTACCGCTTGATGAACGCCTATGCTTTTGCCACTGGAGAAGAAAACGCTAGCGGGGGAATCGTCGTTACATCTCCGACTTGCGGTTCAGCCGGAACACTGCCATCTTTATTAAAGTTTATGTCCGAGCAATATTATTATTCAGACGAAGAAGTCTTAAAAGCCTTAGCGACCGCTGGTCTTATTGGCAATATCGTTAAACATAACGCTTCAATTAGCGGCGCTGAAGCTGGATGTCAAGCTGAAATAGGAACGGCCTGCTCAATGGCGGCTGCCGCCTATGCCGAACTTTTAAAACTCGACATATATCAAATCGAATCAGCGGCCGAAATCGCTCTCGAACATAATCTCGGTCTAACTTGTGACCCGATCGGCGGATACGTGCAAATACCTTGTATCGAACGAAACGCTGTCGCAGCCTCCAAAGCTATTACGGCGACGCTTTTAGCTAAATATATCGCTGGTACGCATGCGATATCTTTTGATGCCGTCGTTAAAACGATGTTAAAAACGGGTAAGGATATGAAAAAAGCATATCGCGAAACAGCAAAAGGTGGTTTAGCGAGCCTTTATAAGAACATTAAAAAGAGAAACGCAAAATTATAATTTTGAAAACTGATTGGTTTCATGTGTTAATATCATAATATGAAAATTGCCATTATCGGTGCTGGTGCCTCTGGGCTTGTCGCCAGTATAAAACTGAAAGAAAAGTATCCTAAGGATGAAGTTTTTTTGTACGAACGAATGGATAGTGTTGGTAAAAAAATCAAAGCGACGGGAAATGGAAAATGTAATATTGGTAACGTTAATACCCCATATCAAAAATATACGAACCATGACTATGTTGAAAAAATCCTTTGCAACTATCATCAAGAAGCGTTTTTGTTAGAACTCGGTATACCGACGAAAACGATGAATGGCGATGGACTTTACCCAATTAGCGAATCAGCGGCTAATGTTGTTAAAGTCTTAGAAAGAAAAGCGCGGTTACTCGGTGTAAATATTGTGTTAAGTACACGGCTCATCGATTACCAAATTGACAAAGGAAAAATTAAGTTGCAATTCGATAAATATCAAACAAGTGTTGACCGATTAATCATCGCTGTTGGAGGAAAATCTAACCCCAATCTCGGTTCAGACGGTTGTCTTTTTGAAGTCCTTGCTAAGCATGGGTACAAAGTAACCGAATTAAGACCTGGTCTTTGCCCAGTTCGCGTTGACGAAGATGTTAAACTTCTTTTTGGCCAGAGATTTCATACGATAGCCAGCCTTTTTATTAACGGGCAATTTGTCCATGAAGAATACGGAGAAGTCATGTTT
>JAEWLX010000063.1 GCA_023457325.1 Bacillota bacterium
TTCCAGGCTGTGGAATCTTGCTCAGTGCGAATTACCCGATACCCATTCATGACAACGCCTGTGGGTGTATCGGCAACCTCGCATGTCAACGCAGACGCCAACGTTTTATATACTACCCCTGTGTGCGTGTTCGAGTCAAGCATAAATAATATTTATTAGTATAGAAAAAATAGTTTTTCCAAATTTTTGATACGAAAAAAATGGAAATAAATTAAACTTATCTAAAAATTTAAAAGCCGATTTATGCCAAAAATTATGCTATTTTTTCTTATAAAAAGTATATTTGCAACCACAGTATGTCTGTTGATATAAACCATATTCATCACGCATCAAACGAGCGATATCGATGCCTTTATTCTTTTTAAAATCGCTATAGAAATATTTCGTCTTGTTATATTTGTGGGATAATCTTTCGCCGATTTCGTTTATAACTTGAGAATTTTTCTGACGAGAAATAGTCATCGCCGTCGCCATATAATCAAACCCATTTTTATCAGCGAAGGCATATGCTTCATCCATTCGTTTTTCATAGCAAATAAAGCAGCGTTTGGATCCTTCAGGCATGTCGGCATAAGGCTCCAAATCAATATTATATTGATCGTTGTCATATCGGGGAACAATTAGTGAGACATGAAAACCTTCTTTTTTCTCAAAATCGATTAAGAAAGATTCTAGTTCAGATAGACGTTTATCATACTCGCTTTTTGGGTAAATATTTGAATTATTGTAGTAAATTGAAACATCAAAATGAGGACATAAAAAAGTCAATGTATAAGTCGAGCAAGGCGCGCAGCAAACATGAAGCAAAAGGCGCGGTTTTTGCAAACGACCAAGTTTGCTAATTTCCTCAAGTGAACGTAGATAATAATTAATTTTCTTTTCCATAGATAAACATCGCATCTCCAAAACTAAAGAATCGATACTTCTCTTTTACCGCATGTTCGTAAATTTTCATAGTAAATTCTCGACCTAAAAAGGCCGACACTAACATAATCAAAGTTGATTTAGGCAAATGAAAATTGGTTATTAAGGCATCTATCGCTACAAATCGATAGCCAGGGCTAATGAAGATATCGGTTGCTTCTTGACAAGGAACAAACTTACCGTATTTTTGATAAATCGCCTCTAGCGTTCTGGTTGAAGTTGTCCCAACGGCGATAATGCGTCGCCCTTCACTTTTTGCTTTATTAAGCGCTTGACTAGCTTTCAAAGATACCTCGAAATATTCGCTATGCATAACGTGATCTTTTGTGTCTTTAACTTTGACGGGACGGAAAGTACCAAGACCAATGTGTAAGGTAATATCGACGATTTCAACGCCGATTTGCTTGATTTTTGCCAATAATTCAGGTGTAAAATGGAAACCCGCTGTCGGGGCTGCGCTACTTCCCAAGTGTTCGGCATATACAGTTTGATAACGACTATTATCATCACACTGTTTCTTGATGTATGGGGGAAGCGGCATCAAGCCAACTTCTTCAAGCGCTTCAAGAAAAACACCCTTATATAAAAACTTTAAATATCGTATGCCTTCATCTTTTGTTTCAAGGCACAAGGCCGATAAAACACCATCTTTAAAAACAATCGTTGCCCCTACCTTGACGACCTTAGCATTACCAACTAAACATTCCCAAATATCTTTTTCAATCTCACGCAATAAGAGAACCTCAACATGAGCGCCCGTCTTTTCTTTGGTTCCAAAAAGACGAGCGGGGAGTACTTTTGTATTGTTGCGAACAAGAACGTCGCCCGCCTTTAGATAATTAACAATGTCAAAAAAATGTTCGTCTTTATATGTTTGACTAAAACGGTCGATACTTATTAGACGCGACTTATCGCGAATCGGAGACGGTGACTGAGCAATAAGTTCTTCCGGTAAAGGAAAATCAAACAAAGAAATGTCCATCAAAAACCTTTTGCGCTTCCAAAGGCGTTATATACTTCTTTTTTAAAATCGCCAAAGCGATCTTCTTTAATTGCTCGACGCGCTTTTTCCATTAAGGAAATAAGAAAGCGAACATTATGAATGGAAAGTAACCTTTTACCAAATGTTTCTTCGCTAATATAAAGATGTCGCAAGTAGGCTTTGGTGTAGTGTTTGCATGTATAACAATCGCAGTTAGCATCAAGACTTGAAAAATCATCCTTGTATTTTGCATCACGAATATTCACGCGCCCAATCGAGGTCATTAAGGCGCCATGTCGGGCAATGCGCGTCGGAAGGACACAATCAAACATATCAACCCCCCGCTCGATGCCCTCTAAAATGAAATCAATCGAGCCGACTCCCATCAAATAGCGAGGTTTGTCTTTAGGTAGATACTTAACGGATTGTTCGACCATTTTTATATACACATCCTTGGGTTCGCCAATTGAAGTACCGCCAATTGAATAGCCAGGAAAATCCATTTTTGATAATTCGACAGCGGAATGCATCCGCAAGTCTTCATAATCACTACCTTGAACGATGCCAAATAACGCTTGATCGTTTCTTGTTTGAGCTTCAAGACCTCTTTTGGCCCATCGCAAAGTCCGCTCAACGCTTTTCTTTGCATATTTGTAATCGACAGGATAGGGCATGCATTCGTCAAAGGACATAATAATGTCAGCCCCAATTTTTTCTTGAATGGCAATTACTTTTTCAGGTGTAAACTCGAGTTTAGAACCATCTAAATGGCTTTTAAAAATAACACCTTCTTCGGTAATCTTGCGATTTTCCATCAGCGAGAAAACTTGAAAGCCGCCTGAATCAGTGAGTATTGGTCCATCGTAATTCATAAATTTATGAATACCACCGGCCTTAGAGATGATTTCTTCTCCAGGTCGCAAGTGCAAATGGTAGGTATTAGCAAGAATGACGCCCGCTCCCAACTCTTTTACTTCTTCAGGAGAAAGCGTTTTTACGGTTGCAAGTGTTCCCACAGGCATAAACATCGGTATCTCAACGTCACCATGCGGTGTATGTAAAATTCCATACCGAGCCCCGGTCTGCTTACAAATATGTTTTATTTCTAAATAAAAATTTTTCATAACATTAAAGATAGTAGATGAAGAAAAAGCAAATTACCACTTAAATCGGTAATTTTGATTTGCCCCAATCATCTCCTGAAACTTTTCCTTTTTTCCAAGGAGGAGAAAGATAAAGTATCCAAGAATGGCAACGGCAATAAATTCGCCAAGACCAACTAATCCGACATTAAGCCAGAAGGGCAATCCTAATATGAGATGAAGCTCTAATCCAACAACAAAGGCATTGATAATAACTGGAATTAACGCTGCCAGAAAAAGATGCTTCATATAACCGATTAATAAGCCGCTTAATAAAGTGGCGAGTGTTCCAAAAAGCATATCCCAAGCAAACATCGGTGACATTGTGTTGGCAAGGAGAGTGCCGACAGTTACGCCGATAACAAAATCTTTGCGAAAAAAGCACAAAAGAATCAAAAGCTCCGCAATTCTTATTTGCATTCCATAAAAAGAAACAGGCAAAGTTGCCATTGTTAGAATAAAATAAATCGACGCGATCATGGCATTAATTGATAAGCGTTCGACAATTGGAGAATTTTTAAATTTATGTTCCATGAATGATATTACTTAAAAATTTTTAATAAAAGGCTAGATATTCCGGGGGTAAAGAAGTTCCACTTTCGTTATGAGTAATTACATGGGATAAAACTTCGGAAATGGTAATCACATTAACGCCTGGAATACTTTTTTCGATACTATCAGTCACGACAATGTCGCTGATACCAGCGTTTTTCATCGCCTCTACATTATTGCGTGAAAAAACACCGTGCGAAGCAGCGACTAATATTTCACGAGCACCTTTGGCGTATAATTCATTTGCCGAAGCAACAATGGTTCCGCCTGTATCAATAATATCATCGATAATAATACATGTTTTCCCTTGAACATCACCGACAATATTGACGACTTCAGCTTCATTTGGTGATGGGCGACGTTTATCAACAATCGCCAACTGAGAGTTTGGTAAAGCTGTTGCTAAATCTCGACCACGGTGAGCACTTCCGTGATCTGGCGAGACGACAACAACTTCGCTTGGATCAATCTTTAATTGTTTGAGTTTTTTGGTGTAGTATTTGGCGAATAAATGAATCGTAGATAAATTATCAACCGGGCATGAGAAAAAGCCTTGAATTTGTGGCGTATGTAAATCGAAAGTAATGAGATGGGATACGCCAACCGTTTGCAATAAATCAGCAACAAGACGTGCCGAAATGGGTTCGCGAGGACGAGCGATTCGATCCTGTCGTGAATAGCCATAATAAGGAATGATAACATTGATATCTTTGGCGCTTGCCTTTTTAATTCCATCGATGAATACGAGTAATTCCATTAGTCGTTCGGATGCCGGTGAACAAGTCGATTGAATGATGTAAACCGATTTGCCTCGCACAGAGTCTAAAGAACGGGCCATCACTTCGCCATCAGAAAAATGCATTAGTTCAACATGACCAACGGAAAGACGAAGAAGATTGGCAATTTTTCTTACTAATTCGGGATTGGATGATAGATTAAATAGAATGATTTTTTCAAGCATGGGTTCATTTTATCACCAATAGGTGACGCTTAGTAGGACTATTCTTTTGTTGGCTTCTTCTTCACTTAAAAGCCGTTTTGAATCAATGGCGTAATTTTTTTCTCGTAAAAGATCAGCGGCTTCTTTTGAATATATCCAATAACGAAGACCAAAGTTTTCTAGGTTTCGTTTAGGATCAGAATCAATAATGTCTTCACCAATGTAATAAAGAGTTGTCCCCTTTAATATGAAATT
>JAEWLX010000064.1 GCA_023457325.1 Bacillota bacterium
TGAAAGTCGGTGGCTTTGATGCCTACATTGAGTCGACCATTTTTGTTGGAGCAGGAGTCTCATCGAGTGCGGCTTTTGAATTATTAATCGCTAAGATATTCGAAACCCATTATAACGAAAAAGTACTAACCCCTCTTGAACTAGCCAAAATCGCTCATTATAGCGAAACAAAATATTTTGGAAAGCCATGTGGTCTTCTTGATCAAATTGGTGTCGCTTATGGTGGTGTCAATTATCTTGATTTTGAAGATTTGGATGATCCCAAAGTCGAAAGTTTAGCTTTTGATTTTCCGTTTAGTATTTATCTCGTTTACACTGGCGCAAGCCACGCCAATTTGTCGCATTTATATGCCGCAATTAAAGATGATATGTTATATGTCGCCGACAAAGTCTTTCATAAGAAAGATTTGCGCGATGTAAGCAAAGATGAGTTCTTTCAGGGCATTGCTTATCCAGTCGATGGCGTCAGCGAAGCCCAAAAACTAAGAGCCCAGCATTACCTTGATGAAAACGACCGAGTTGATGCCGCTAAAGAAGCTATTAAGCAAAAAGATGCCGTTGGCTTTTTAAACGCCGTTCGTCAATCGGGTTTTTCAAGTTCGTCCTTTTTAAAAAATACCTTACACGGCGATTATCTAACCTCGCCGCAACGCGGACTTGACCTCGCTAATGGCATTTTAAAAGAGGGTGCTGCTCGCATTCATGGTGGTGGTTTTGCCGGGACGATTATTTGTTTTGTTAAAGATCACGAAAGAGATTTATTTTTAAAAACGATGACGACTACTTATGGCGAACAAAACGTCATTAAAGTCGGCATTAGAAATGCGGGAGCAACCTACCTTTGCCTCACCAAGTATTCGAAGTAGTCTTAGAAATCGGTCTCAACGGATTATATATCGCGATGAACATTTTTTTGTTTGTCTTAGCGGTGGTGACAGTTATTGTCGCTAGCAAAGTAAAACAAGAGTATGTTCATAAGTTTATTGTTTTCTTATTATTTCTTAATTTTGCTCTTCATTTTCTGAAGATTTTTCTTCCCTCATATTTTGGCGATTTACCATTTTCACTTAAGAAGGTATCACCCGATAATATATGCGCCGTCTCCGTTATCTTCTTTCCCTTTATGTATTTATGGGGTGGTGACAAGTTTAAAGACTATATGTTTTATCTTGGTATCGTCTCAGGCTTCGGCGTTTATCTTATTCCATCATCATATGATGGTTATATTATCAACAACGCTGAATCAGTAATCGAGATTGCCCGCTTTTACTTTTGCCATATGCCGTTAGTCATCGCCCCTTTAGCGATGGTGGCAAGCGGCCTACACAAACTAAATCATCGCCGCGTTATTTTTACACCCCTTATCTTTCTTGGTGTATTGACATTAGTCGGTCTTAACGAAGTATTTTTAAAACTTAGTGGGATTACTAACGCTAGTTGGCAAGACGTCTTTAGTAATAACTACCGTAATGGAGCGTTGGTCTTTGGACCGATGAGTGTCCTCGATACTAGTTTAGGTCGCTTTTATTGGTTAATCTTGCCAATATTTAAATACATTTGGCCAGGGACGACTAACATATATTATGTTCCTGTTTTATGGCTTGCTCTTCCGACATTTGTTATCATGAGTATCGGTTACTTCTTAATTTCTCTTATTTGGTCACATCGGCAAGCTTATTTAGACTACCATATGTTAAGACAAAAACTAATTATGCGTTTAAATAAACGCTCAAGGATAAAATATGAAAGCTAAAAAAACAAAAGCAGTTGTCATTCGCAATCGCGGTTATGTTTGCGTCGCTTTATATTTGTCGGCCCTTTGCGTCGCTCTTTTTGTTTTTTTATCTTTTCTTGATTCATACGCTATCGCAAGTGAGACAGTCGCCAATAGTTACTATTCAGGTGTTGAGATTGCTCTTGGTGTTTCGGGTTTAACGCTTAACTACCTTCTTTTATCGTGTCTGATTGTCGGGACAGTTGGTGGTCTTTTAACGCTTATTGTCGCTATTATCTGCTCCGTTTCAAAAAAGTATTCGCCACTAGCGGCGATGTTGATGGCTTTATCAATCGCGGCTTTAACTTATGCTTTTATCGTCTCGCTTCTTTTCCCCATCGTCATTTCTGATTCTTTGAATCAATTAAGTGATCCTGCTACATTAATGGCGACAACATGGCCCATTTATGTTATGAGTGGGCTTCTTGGTTTAGCGATGATAAATAACTTTGGCTTACTTATCTACTCAAGCGTTGATGCTTATGGTTTATCAAATAGCATAAAAGCAAAGTAGGTTAATTAAATGGTTAAGGAAGAACAAATTGTTAACAAGCAAGCCGGACTTTTGATGCCGGTAGCCTCCCTTCCTAATCGCCACGGAATTGGTGATTTTGGTCCTGAGACCATAGCTTTTTTAAAAGCCCTTAAGAAAGCCGGTTTTTCTTTGTGGCAGATTCTTCCCTTAAATCCCATTGGCTATGGGCATAGTCCTTATCAGCCCTTTTCCTCATTGGCGATGGATGAAATGTATCTTTCCCTTGATGAGATAATCAAGATGGGTTTGCTAAGCAAAGTTCCTTCATATCGGGCTAAGACAAAACACATCAGTTATGAAAAGGTCAAAGCCTTTAAAAGGCAATATCTAAAACGGGCCTACTATAACGCCATTAATCAAGATGCGACTTTTGTTGGGCGTTTACGAAAGAAAATGGCTAAGTATTATGATTACGCTCTCTTTATGGCCTTTAAAAAGGCAAATAATGATAAGCCATGGCACTTGTGGAATGAAAAAGAAAAGAACTGGATTAATAATTGCGGAATCGATATTAGTCGATACGATGATGAAATTAACTATCACCTCTTTGTGCAGGACTTATTAATTAAGCAGTGGCATAAATTGAAAAAGACCGCTCATCGCCTTGGGATTAAAATCATCGGCGATTTACCTTTTTATGTCGGTCATGATTCGGTTGATTGCTATACAAACCGTGATTACTTTTATCTTGATGAAGCCGGTCTTCCTAAACTTATTTCGGGGGTTGGTCCAGATTACTTTTCCAAGACGGGACAGCGGTGGGGCAATCCCATTTATAACTTTGAAAAGTTAAAGGAAGAACATTATCGCTTTTTGATTGAAAGAATCCTCGATTGTGGGCAAATTTATGATTATGTTCGCCTTGATCACTTTCGGGCCTTTGACACATACTATGTGATTGACGCTGATGAAAAGACAGCTCAATTTGGCACTTGGACATTAGGGCCAGCCTATGCCTTTTTTGATGAATTATTAACTGTTTTCGATGGCGAAAGAATCATCGCTGAAGATTTAGGCGAAATCCGTCCCGAAGTATTAACATTACGCGATTATTATAATTTTCCGGGTATGAATGTTTTGCAGTTTGAAATTTTAAGTGAAGAGGAAATTGTTACTAATTCCCATAATGTCTATTACATCGGCACGCATGATAATGACACATTAAAGGGCTGGTATTTAAAACTCACCCCTCAAGAAAGACAAAAACTACGCGCTATTATGCGTTTACAAGGCTATAAAGGAGCGATTCTTGATGCTTTGATTAAATATGCGTTAGAGCGTCCTCATCGTCTTGTCGTCCTTTATTTAGGCGATTTATTAAAACTTGATAATAAAGCCCGCATTAATAAACCAGGCATCATAGATGACATTAACTGGACTTATCGGCTACAATCATTAATGTCGTTTATCGAAAAGGAAGAGAAAATTCGTCAGTTAATTTTCATGAGTCAAAGATTATAATGCCCAAAGTTGGATTAGTGTCATTAGGATGTGCAAAAAATCTCGTTGATAGCGAGATTATTTTAGGTATGTTTAACGACGCTGGTTATGAACTAGTCAACGCTCCTGAAGAGGCCGATATTATTATCGTCAACACTTGTGGCTTTATTAAAGCCAGTAAAGAAGAAAGTATCGATACCATTTTTGAGATGGCTTCTTATAAGAAAAAACTCGTCGTCACTGGCTGTTTGGTCCAACGCTATTATGATCAACTTAAGGAATCACTACCAGAAGCTGACTTACTTGTTAAACTCGATGAGTATCCGATCCTTCATAAGTTAATTGAAGAACTTAATGTCGGCGATACTATCAAACCTTTTAATCCTCTTAACCGCGTTATTTCAACTGAAAGCTATAGCGCCTATCTTCGTATTTCCGAAGGTTGCGATAATCGCTGTTCATATTGTGCGATTCCTTTAATCCGCGGACCATTTAAATCACGGCCTTATGAAGAAATAATTAGAGAAGCAAAAGCATTAGCCACTAAAGGGGTTAAAGAGGTGGTTGTCATCTCGCAAGATACGACCAAATACGGAAAAGACTTACCAGGACAGCGCAACATCGTTTCTTTGCTTAAAGGACTACTTGAATTCAAAGAATTCGTTTCGATTCGTCTTCTTTATCTTTATCCTGATGATATAAGTGATGAACTTATTAACTTATTTGCTAATAATCCCCGACTTGCGCCTTATTTTGATATTCCCTTACAACATGCCTCGGATCGCATCTTAAAAAGAATGGGTCGACGGAGCACTAAACAAGGACTTTTAAAATTAATCGCCAAAATTCGTAAGCACATTCCTCATGTTATCTTAAGATCAACTTATATCGTTGGTTTTCCTGGCGAAAGCGAAGAGGATTTTCAAGAGTTATTAGCCTTTACGGAAGAAGTTAAGTTTAATCATCTCGGCGTCTTTACTTATTCAAAAGAAGAAGACACGCCTTCATTTGACTATGATCAACAAGTTGATGAAGAAGTTAAAAAGAAACGCTATGAGACGATTATGGAAGCGCAAAAGAAAATATCATATCGCAATAATCGTGAATTGGTAGGTCGGGTGATGGACGGTATAGTTATCGGCTATAATCCTGATAATAAAACATATCGTCTTCGCACATACTTTAACGCTCCAGATGGTATTGATGGAAACATCATCTTATCGACTGTAAAGAAACTAGTGCCTGGTGATTTAGTCAAAGTTCGTATTCTCGCGCCCTTTGTCTATGATCTCTACGCCGAACTAATTGAAGATAACTAAATCTATTTTTAATAGAAAGATTTTGTTTATAATAATTTTATGAGGTTTTGACTGTGAACAATTTTGTGATTATTTCACCCCATTTTCCATCAACCTATTGGCGTTTTGCTGAAGCTTTAAAGAAAAACGGCTTTAATGTTTTAGGAATTGGTGATGCGCCATATAACGAAATCAGCCCCGAGTTACGAGGAGTTTTAACTGAGTATTACTACTGTCCAAAGATGAATGATTATAGTGAGCTCTATAAAGCCTTTGCCTTCTTTGCTTTTAAATACGGCAAAATTGATTGGGTTGAATCAAATAATGAATATTGGCTGGCAAGCGACGCGCGGCTAAGAAGTGACTTTAATATTAAGAGTGGTATTAATAGCAGTGAAGTTATCGCCTATAAAGCCAAAACGGAAATGAAGAAGTATTTCGCTGAGGCGGACGTTAAAGTCGCTCGTTATATAAAAACGGCTTTGTTTGATGAGGCAAATGAATTCGCTAATAAGGTCGGTTATCCTTTATTTGCTAAACCGGATATCGGTGTCGGAGCAAACTCGACATATCGAATCGAAAACAGAAGTGAATTAAATGCTTTCTTTAATAAGAAAGATGTTGGTGAATACATCATTGAAGAGTATATCGATGGCACGATTTATTCGTTTGATGGGATTAGTAATTCGAAGTATGAACCGGTCGTATTTGTTAAGCATTACTTTCCAATTTCTAACGCTAGTGTCGTCAATAATCAAAGCGAGGATTATTACTTTTCATTTTATGAAGTAGATGAAGATTTAAAAAGAGCTGGTAAAGCGATCTTGCAAGCCTTTCGCGTTTACAAACGTTTCTTTCATCTTGAGTTTTTCCGCCTTAATGTTGATAAAGAAGGTTTAGGTAAGAAAGGCGAATTAGTCGCCTTGGAAGTCAATATGCGTCCACCGGGAGGTTTTTCAACCGACATGATCGCCGCGTGCTTAGGGACAAACATCTATCAAGTGTGGGCTGATGTCATCGCTTATGATGAAAACCGACAAGTAAAAAGCGGTGCGCCAAAGATTGTTTCCGAGGTCGCTCGTCGCGATGCTTTTCAATACGAAACGCCATTAGACGAAATAAGGAGCCGTTATCAGGAACACATTATTATGTCGGGAAGATACGCTCCCGCCATCAGTGTGGGTT
>JAEWLX010000065.1 GCA_023457325.1 Bacillota bacterium
GAGGTGGATGTCAGTCGTTTTACGATATCCTCGCCAATTGCCATTGAAGAATTAGAAAAGCGCCTTGATGCATATGTTTCGTCGATAAAACAGCCAGAATGCGCATTGATTATCAAAACTTTAGTGGAAAAATTTTATAAGAACTTTATATCCTATCCAGCCGCCGTTCGTAATCATCATGAATTTGCATCTGGTTTATTGCATCATACAGTGCAAATGGCAGACCTTGGCGAAGCCATTGCCAAGTTATATTCAAGTATTGATCGCGATATGTTGATTTCCGGTATTATCCTTCACGACTTAGGGAAAACAATTGAATTAAGTGGTCCGATTATTCCTAAATATACTCTTGAAGGAAAACTGATTGGTCATATTTCCATTACGCATGCCGAAATTCAAAAAGTGGTGGATGAGCTTAATATCAAAGGCGAAGTGCCAACTCTCCTTTCTCACATGGTTCTCTCTCATCATGGAAAATATGAGTATGGTTCACCGGTTTTGCCTCTAACTCGCGAAGCGTTTTTGCTTAGTGTTATCGATGATTTAGATTCGAAAATGATGATCATCGATAAGGCTTTTGATCAGACGCCCGAAGGTGAATTTACTTCACGTATTTATGCCCTCGACGAAAGAGCCTTTTATAAACCAAAGAAAAAATAATTTGACTTAGTTTTATTGCTAAGATTTTAGATAGCTTTACTAGATTGTTTGTCGATATACATACGATCATCAATGACTTCTAAAAAACGATTGGGAGTCATGCCGTTTTCGGCTTTAAAAATTGCCGAGCCAATACTAAAAACAATTGTGTGTGTTTTCTTTTCATCGGCGTTGTATTTATCACATGCTTTTTTAATTTTGTCGATAATCATAGCAACTTCTTCATCTTTATCAATACTGCAAATGATGACAAATTCATCACCACCAAATCGAGCGAGATAATCGCCCCTTTCGGTGACTGAAAGAAGAACTTTGGAAACGTCTTTTAAGACCTGATCGCCATAGCTGTGACCATATTTATCGTTGATTGATTTGAAATTATTAATATCAAGCATAAAGCCAGCATATTTGTCGTTGGGGTCCATTTTCTTCATTTTTGATGTCAAATACTTAATTAAATTACGACGATTGTATAAACCAGTTAAAAAGTCCGTTATGGCGAAGTAATGTTGAATGTCTAAGACGATGATGATGAATGAAGCGACAATGCCGAGCAAGGCAATCGAATAATTCATGAGAAAAAATTGCCAAATAACAGCGACAATGGGAATTACACTGTAATTGAAAAAAGGCCACGGACTCCTTCTTTTTTTCATGACACTCCATCGGGCAAAAACAGTAATTAGTGAAGCTAAAAAGGGCAAAATCAGAATTAGCGCATAGATGAAGTAGAGTTGGCCGCGGGAAACGTTGTGACCGACGATGATGTAGTAAATGTTAAATCCCGGAAAAAAGGAGAGGATGGCCAAAACCAAATTAAGGGCAAATAAGACACTAGAAATCAGGATTAGAATCCATCTCTTGATATTTGAACGAGTGACATGGATTGTATAGACAAACCATAGAAGACCTAAAATTGGTAGAAGACTTGTTCCGATGACAAGGCAAAGTGAACAAAGGAGCTCGTTGTTTAATTCATAAGCATGGTTTAAACGAAGTACTGCATCGGAGATTAAAAGAAATGTTGCTAATACAAAAATAATGCGAATCATGCGATGGCCAAAATCACCTTTGATTAGTTGGCGGCGAATATACCAAAAAGCTGATACGAGCACAACGATCAAGAAAACGTTATTTAATACTGCAGTAATTGGCTCCAATTTATTTTTTGAATTCAAGTTACCAGATGGTATCTATGATTTCTTCCCCCTTGCCAACATTCTTTGTCAATAAATGATTTTTGTCTAAAAAAGTGAAATGGTTGATAAGTAAAAACATATTAGCATATAACAATAAATTATTAGAATAATTTTTAGTTAACTACTTTCTTTTATTGAATGTGAGAATGAAAAACAACGATATAGTCGGTAAAAACATTTTTGTGCTAAATGAAAATTATTTTCTAAAATCGGTATATGGATTATCTCCAAGTTCAATTTCGCGCTTAATGGGCGGGCAATTGTGTAGAAGTATTGACACATCTAGTTTAACTATGTATTATTTTTGTAGAAAAAGGCAAAACTAGAGTGATCTAGTGACGCAAAACTACAGGGTCTTAATTCCGATTAAGGTAGCCAGTTACCTACTTGATTGAAAGAAAGGTAAAGAGCTCCTTTTTTGGTTCTAAGGCAAGAATGAAAAACAAATATAAACTCATTCTCACTAGTATAGTGACACTCATTGTAAGTGGTGCATTGCTTACAACTTTTACCTATGCTTGGATCAACAATAGTAAAAATATTGATCAAATTACCTTGGTAGCTGGTCAGGCAGAAGCTAGGGTTGATGGTTATATGTTTAAACGCCAATTCAGCGATGACTCGAGCGGTCTAAATCCCTATGCTAACAGTACTCCGAATAAAACCGCTCAACAACTTCCTTCAACAAACGGACAATTACTTTTCACTTTTGCTGACACGACAGGCACTTTGTTCGGCGACTTTGATTTCGAAGATTTATATTATGATGAGAATAGTCTTAACGCTTTAGCAATTCCTTCGTATTATGTCGAACTTCAAGTAAGAACGATTGTCGAACAATCTTATATCCGCATCAAACTTTGGCTTGAAGATTATCCAGCTGGACAAGAACCTGATTTCAATGATTTTGGCTATCGCTATTATATAGCGAGCAACAATGTTTCATCGCCTCTTGATTACGCGACGCCATCTTATGTAGGGGCGCTTAATAATCAGCCACTTACAAGCATCGTCGATGGCTATAATCCTTCGACAGGAATCTCGGTTAGCGATAATGCAAACGACTATATGGAAATAACTATTCCGCCGGCCCAAAGCGGGTTTTATGACGAAAACTTTGCACGCAGCGTAATTATTGAAATTACACCAAATCCTTTAGCGTTATCGTGGTTTTTAAAAGAAACAAACGGCCTTGTCAATAGTTCTCAATTACTTGGTTGCCGTTTAGCGGTGACATTTGAATATTCCCTTGCCCCCTTAGGATCATAAAGATGAAGAAATTTAAGACGTTAGCTTTATATCTCGTTTCTAGCATCGTTATCGGCACGGCCGCG
>JAEWLX010000066.1 GCA_023457325.1 Bacillota bacterium
CTATATGCCTTCTCCAGCAATTCGTCCGAAATGGCCTCTTTAGTTTTCATCAAAGTAGAATAAATATCGTCGCATACTTTGCTATATACTTCCCTAAAACTGTCTTTTCCAGAAATAGTTTTGCCGACGAGGTGGTATTCTTCGCGAGCTAAGAAAATTTTAAATTGACGATATCCTTCAAATCCAAACTTTTTTACAAAGCGAACGATCGACGCTCCGCTGGTTTGTACTTTCTCGGATAGTTCGGTGATGGTCATCGTGTTTAGCGAACCATCTTCGCTTAGCAAAAAGTCAGCAATCCGCTTTTCGTTTTTGCTTAATTTATCATAGTTGGCGTTAATTGAAATTAGAGTTTTCCCCATTTGTTAATATTGTAATGCTTTTTTATCAAAAGCGTAAATATTTTTACATTTTACGTGTAAACGCTCTGAGATCATTATGCAAAAAACTTTCGTTATTTGCCAATTAAATTCAAATAATATCATAATTACTTGAAAATAAATTTAGCTTACCCTAAAATTGAAATATATAATTATATATTGTAAAAAGGTGGATTAATTATGAACGAATTCTTATTTACACAAATTCTTACCGAATTAGAAGATGCAGTCGGTAGAGACAATTGCTCGACGAGTACGATCGACAAGGTCACACATAGTGTCGATTATTTTTGGCTTTCGCGGATGTGGGTTGATCGTGGTCGAGAGATGCCTCAAGCCGAATATATCATTTCGCCAAAAGACGCACATGAAACAAGCAAGGTTCTTAAAATAGCCAATTACTATAAAATTCCTGTAACTACTTGGGGCGGAGGAGGCGGTACTCAAGGTGGCGCACTTCCTGTCTGTGGCGGAATATTGCTCAACACAAAAAGAATGAACGAAATTTTCAAGATTAATGAAGATGGTATGTTTATTGAATGTGGAGCTGGCGCCATATATAAGCACGTAGAATGGGCAGCAAACGAAAGAGGCTATTCGACGATGCATTACCCATCTAGTCTAGATTGCTCGACTGTGGGAGGGTTCTTGGCTCATAGAGGCATCGGTGTTCTATCGACAAAATACGGAAAGATTGACGATATGGTTCTTCAGATGGAAGTTGTTCTTCCTAATGGTGATATCATCTATACCTCGGCAGCGCCGAAACACGCCGCTGGTCCAGATCTCAATCAAATATTTATCGGGAGCGAAGGGACTATTGGAATAATAACAAAGGCGCAAATCCGCATTTATATCCAGCCAGAAGTTAGGAAGTTCCGCGGCTTTCTATTCAAAGATTTGCCAAGTGCTTTTAAGGCATCCAAAGAAATATTACAAAAGTTCAAACCTTCAGTTATGCGCTTATACGACAACGCAGAAACTGCTTCATTAATTAAGAAGATAGTCGGAGTTGAAAAGCCTGGTGCTTTCATGAATATTGCAATCGAGGGTGTGAAGGAAATTGTAGAAATTGAAGAAAAGATTCTTATAGAAACATTTTTGCGCTATGGTGCCGAAGATTTGGGCAGTGAGTACGGCGAAAAATGGTGGGATGAACGAATCACCTTTTTCTACCCTGGCAACATGATGGATATTCCCCAGATGTTTGGAACGATGGACTCAATTACAACTTTTGACAATATTGATAAGCTCTACCACGCGATGAAAGAGGCCATTGAAACGAAATTCCCTCAAGCGAGGTTCATCGCTCACTTTTCGCATTGGTATGAATGGGGCTGCATGATATATGATCGTTTCATCATTGATAATCCACCCAAAGATCCCATCGAGGCCATGCGCCTGCATAACGATATATGGAATACGGGAGTCCGCACCGCAATCGCTAATGGAGGCGTCGTTAACGACCACCACGGAGTAGGTATCAAACTTGGCCGGCTTATGAAGGAACAATACGGACCGGCGATGCAAATATTTGAGGGGATCAAAAAAACTTTAGATCCAAACGGCATAATGAACCCGTTTAAATTAGGACTATAAGGAGAGATAGACATGTTTATTTCAAAGAAATCAAATGGGATAATCGACGCTTGCCGCTTTTGCTGGATGTGCCGCCACGTGTGCCCTGTAGGCAACGCGAGCGGACAAGAGAGAAATACGGCTAGAGCGCGCGCACTAGCTTGCTCGCTAGTAATTAGAGATACTGTTAATCTGCAAGATGTCAGCGACAATATTTACGAATGCGCTCTCTGCGGGGCTTGCACAAATAATTGTGTTACCGGATGGGATCCAAAAGTTTTTGTTGAGGAATTTAAAACTCAACTAATTCTTCAAAACAAAGCGCCACAGCATATTGCGAAATTATTGGAAAAGTATTTTAGCAAAGGAAATATTTATGGAAGGGATGCGTCGTCGATTTCCTCTTTATTAAATAACAGAAGTGAAACTTCTCTAGTCATGGGTCAAGACGCATTGTACAAACTTCCCGATAGTGTCAAAGATGTTGTGAGCCTATTAAAGAGTGCAAAAGTCAGTGTCGATATCAATGAAATTAGCAGCAATACTGGCTTTACGCTGTATTTCTTATCAGGTAAGACAAGCGAAACACAAGAAGCGATGAAAAAATGGGCTGATTCCGTTAAGAATTATCAGCTGGTTGTTATATACGATCCGTGCGATTTATCATTTGTTGCTCACCAGTACAAAGAATGGGGCATCGAAGTAAAACCAAAGGTTATCAGTTTTAATAATTATTTGTTACAGATTATCAAAGAAGGTAAACTTAACTTGCGGAATAGCCAAACTGAATATTCGCTTCAGGATCACTTCGGATATTCGCGAGAAATCGAAGAAGAAAGCGGTAGAGAGTTGATATCTCACGTTGGCAAGAGTAGAGAGATGTTGCTCATTAAAAAGGTGGCCAACTTAGCTGGGCACTTGATAATGAATGAATACATGCCCGATATTATGAAGAAGATGGCCACAAAAAGACTTAATGATGCTCATAATATGGGGGTGACAACTCTAGTCACAGAATCGCCGAGCGAATACTTGTTACTAAAAGAAAACGCAAACGGGAACATTAGAGTATTATCGATCGAACAAATGCTCTCGGAAAACCTCAAGGTATAAACACATGACATATAAAAAAACATACGTAGAAAAATATGGATACGAAAAAATAGTTACAGAGAGAAATTCTCCTCTCGAATATTTGGAGATGGATTTTTTGAAATTAAAGAAAGGCGAGTCTCATAAGATAGATGAAAAAAATAAGGAGTTCGCGCTGATAATTTTATATGGAAGCATCGAAGTAAAAGGCGATGTCTTTTCACTTCCGAGATGCGGCAAGAGAACAAGTGTCTTTTCTGGACCTGCCGAATGCGTTTATGTAGGCAAGGATGAGCCTTTTGTCGTCACGGCTCTCGATGGAGATGCGAAGATCGCTGTATGCAAAGCTCCAGCATTAAAAAAATTCCCCTCACGATATGTTCCTGCTTCAGAAATTGTCACGAAGGATTTAGGCAAAGGCAACTATGAGAGAAAAGCCGCCTTTGTCCTCCCTGCTGAAGTGAAAGCGAACCTGTTATACATCGGCGAGTTTTGGGTTGAAGATGGCTATTGGGCTTCATACCCTCCGCATAAGCACGATATCGATTATGGAAACGAAAGTCGCTTAGATGAAATATATTACTTTGAATTCGATAAGCCAGCAGGTTTTGGCTTCCAATCAATCTATTCAAAGGATGCTTGCATCGATGAAGTATACCGCGTCAAAACCGGGGACATGGTCGAAATCCCTAAGGGTTATCACCCTTTCAGCGTCGCGCCAGGATACAAATGTTATTGCCTGTGGATAATGGCTGGAGAAAAGAGAGGAATCTTTTGCTCTACCGACCCAGAACACTCTTGGTTAAATGAAACGAAATAATATGAAAATACTAACAATCCACGACAAAGAATTTACTTCTTTTGGGCGTGTTATCACATCGCCTTTTTCAAATATTTTTGCTGAAAAAAGTTTTGAGATTGGCAATCCACTTACGGGTTGTTCCTACTTGCCGAGCGTCCAGATCTTTGAAGAACCTGAAATAGTAAAACACTACTCTGACTTATTTGGACAAATGCCGATTCAAATCGGCTATTGCTGGGGTCAAAATGATTCGTTAAATGCATTAGAGTGGCATAAGACGAGCGAAATTCACGTCGCGCTTGAAGATATGATATTAATGTTGGGGCAATTATGTTTAATGAAGAACAATACTTTCGATACCAAAAATATCAAACTATTTTACGTTAAAAGCGGTGAAT
>JAEWLX010000067.1 GCA_023457325.1 Bacillota bacterium
CTCCCCAAATATTCAAAAGGGGAAGAGACCTTTAATTGGATAAGTCACGCGATTGGCATCGCTGTCGGTTTAGTGATGCTTGGCGTTTTTATTACTTTATCGGTTTTGCGTAGTTATTCTTTTTGGGAAAATAGCGCTTTGATTGTCTACTCTTTAACAATTATCATCTTGTACGCGACTTCAACTATTTATCATGCGCTACCCAATAATCAGATTCGAAAAAAAATATTTCGCCTTCTTGATCACAATACAATCTATTTACTAATTGCCGGAACATATGCTCCCATTTGTGCTTTCGCTTTTCCGGGCACGAATTATGGTTTTATTATCATGGTGGTACAAATAATCGGACTTCTTATTGGTACAATAATGAATTTTATTAATCTTAACGGCAAGGCGACACAAATTATCACGGTGGCTTTATATGTAGTTATGGGGTGGTCAATCGTCATTTTTTACCCGGCGATGAAAATGATGCCTCTTAACATTATTCTTTTTATTCTTTTTGGTGGCATTTCTTATACCCTTGGCGTAGTCTTTTACGCGATTGGCCGTAAGATCAAATGGATGCACAGCATTTTTCATCTTTTCGTTTTCTTGGGAACTATTCTTCAACTTGTTGGTATTGTTTTATTAATCTAGTGATTAAAAATTTGTATACATATATAGTCATTGATGTAATTTTGATAAGTGAATAGCCTTTCGATTAGGAATACGATTACGATGATGAATGTGCTAAAATTATCAATGCTAAATAGTTATGGAAGAAATTAATACCGAATCACCAATTAGAGAAAAGAAAAAAGGCGGGAAACGTCGATATCTTATTTACCTACTTTTAGTCATCATCGTCACGGGTTTGGCTATCTTTTTGTCTTTAAAAGACAACTTTAGTGAAACCGCTGAAGCTTTAAGAACAAGCGATTGGCGGTACTTACTAATAATTATCGGTATGGTCCTCTTTAGTTATTTAATAGATGGGTTAATTATTTTTGTTTTTGCAAGACTTTATACGAGAAGATATCGCTATCATCAAGGTCTGGCTACTTCAATGGTCGGAGCCTTTTTTAATGCAGTCACTCCCTCAGCGTCTGGTGGGCAAATCATGCAGGTATATACGATGCGTAAACAAGGCGTTGAACCTTCAAATGGCGCATCGATCATGGTCATGTCCTTTATTCTTTATCAAACTGTCTTAGTAATTTTAGGAGCGGTGGCTGTTTCAATTAAATGGCCGTTGCTCGCTAGTATGGAAAACTTTAATATTGATTTAGGATTTTTGACGATTAAAAATATTCCTGTTATTGCTTTGACTGTTATCGGCTTTGCAGTTAATTTATCAGTTATTTTACTTCTTTTCTTGATGTCGTATTCCCACAAATTCCATAACTTGATTATGCACTTTGGAATCGGCATTCTAAGTAAAATCAAGATTGTCAAAAATCCTGATAGATTAAGAGAATCACTGCGAATTCAGGTTGAAAACTTTAAAATTGAGTTGCGACGTTTACAATCGAATATCCCTGTTACTATTCTTATTATGCTGCTTTTTTCCATTTCACTCGTCAGTAAGTATTGTGTTCCTTGGCTTGCTGGTGTGGCTCTTAATGCCTACGATACCTCAGTTACGGGCGCCCTTTCATTCACGGGTTTTTGGGATGGTGTCTTCTTATCAAGCTATCACCAAATGGTTACCGGATTAATTCCATTACCGGGTTCAGCTGGTGTTAGTGAATACTTCTTTCTTGTTATTTTTAATGGCTTTTACAATTCTTATTCAAATATGGTGGCTGCACAGATTATTTGGCGCACGGCTTCTTTCCACCTTGTTGTTTTAGTTGCTGGTTTAGTAACGGCTTTCTATCGTTCCTCACCGAAAGAACATCTCGAAAAAGCCGATCGTCAAACATTCATCGATTTGCAACTTCAAACATATGAAGAGCGTAAGAGAAGTGCCGATACTCTTTATGAGACGGCTCGTCTTTCTCGAAAAGAAATTCAAGACAAGTTAAAAACTTTTAGTAAGCTACTAAATCCTACTAAAAGAACTGATGAGATTGATGAAGCAATCGGCAAAGAAGCGATGATATCGAAGAAGAAAGTTAAACAACCAAAAGCAGCAAGAAAACCTGCGCCTAAGAAGAAACCAGTTAAGAAAGCGCCCCCCAAGTCCAAGAAGAGAATCGATGAGTCTTGGGACAACATCGAAATTAAGTGATAATTAAATTATGAATATCGCCTTGTTTTCCGATACATATCCACCTGAGATTAACGGTGTTGCGACTTCAACCCGTTCGTTATTCAATACTTTAGTGGCGCATGGTCATCAAGTCTTAGTTATTACGACAAATGCCACAAGCAAGGAAGTTACTTATATCGATGGCATTCTTCGCATTCCAGGCGCCGAGCTAAAGAAATTATACGGATATCGCATGTCTTGGATTTTTAATTCCAAAGCGATGAAGATAATTAGGGCGTTTCAACCTGATGTTGTTCACATTCAGACAGATGCCGGCATCGGCATCTTTGGTCATATTGTCACGAGGCTTTTAAAACTACCAAAAGTATATACATATCATACTATGTATGAAGACTATACACATTATGCGACGAAAGGCTATTTTGATCGTTTTGCTAAAAGTGCGGTCCGAACCTTTGCGCGAAGCATTATTTCTGGGGTCGATGAGTTTATTATCCCTAGTGTAAAAACGAAGGATTATATGCGTTATATCGGTGTTGATACTTATATTAATGTTGTGCCGACGGGCACTGATTTTTCAAAGTATTCGCTTGCGAAAATCGAGCCTAAGAAAATGAATGAGCTTATTTCTAAATATAAACCAGACGCCAGTATCGCTACCCTAGTTGTCTTAGGGCGAGTCGCCAAAGAAAAAAGCATTGATGTGTGTTTAAAATCATATGCTGCTTTTTTAAAAACTAAACCTCGTCGCAAAACGCAACTAATTGTCGTGGGTGGAGGACCAGCCTTAGAAGAATTAAAATTGTTAGCTGAAGAATTAGGGATCTCTAAGTATACAACCTTTGTCGGAAGGGTTTCGCCTGATGAAGTTCAATACTTCTATCGACTCGGTGACTATTTTCTCTGCGCTTCACTTTCTGAGACACAAGGTTTGACTTTTATGGAAGCAATGGCTTCTGATCTTGTTGTTATTACTCGGTATGATGCTAATCTTATCGGGGTTATTAACGATGGAGAAACAGGTTTCTTTTATCAAGGACCAGATGATTTTCCAACCATTTTAGAAAAAGTATTAGCGTTAACTAAAAATCAAGTAAAAACAATTACCAAAAAAGCCAAAGATGGAATCAAACCATATTCAATCGAGACTTTTTATCAAAACATAATTAAGGTATATAAGCGTGCGATTAGAAAAAAGTGGTAAGCTAATTAAAAAAATAAAAATCGGTAAAAACATGATT
Source organism: Bacillota bacterium (assembly GCA_023457325.1). Lineage (GTDB taxonomy): Bacteria > Bacillota_I > Bacilli_A > RFN20 > CAG-826 > UBA1424. The sequence continues at coordinate 3,442 of JAEWLX010000067.1, forward strand.
ACGATTGTTTTTGCAGATCAAGAGTTAAAAATTAGCCCGGATACGTATACAGAATTTAGACTTTATCAAAATAAAGTATTAACTGACCAAGAAGTCGAAAAAATCAAAAGTAGAGAGCAAATAGACAAACTTCTTAAAAGCGCTTTAGTCTCGGTTAGCAAAGGACATCCGACCAAAAAAGTCATGATTTCTAAACTTGAGAAAAAAGGCGCAAATAGATTTCAAATAGACAAAATTATCGAAATTCTTGTTGAGAGTGGATTTCTTGATGATAAGCAGTTCATGAATGACTATTTAGAAT
>JAEWLX010000068.1 GCA_023457325.1 Bacillota bacterium
ACAACCTACAATGATAATGATGCCGCCGTTGCCGCTAGCGCGGTCGCGATTGCTGACTTGTCAACGGAAACATCAGTTGATGTTACTTTCCGTGCTTGGTTAGAAGGCGAAGATGCTGACACAATCAATGATGCCATCGGTGGCGTCTTCAACATCGATCTTAAGATCTATGGTCTTACTGTTGCTGCCTAATTACTAAGAAACAGCGTACACAAATTTCTCAGCCAGGGTTGCTAAAATAGCGACCCTGGTTTTTATTTACATCGCCCGAAGTGGTGTATGAAAATTTCATAAAATATAATAGTTGAATATTTATTTAGTTACATATTGCCTAGTCTTTATCGGCAAAATTACATTTGACACTCTTAATTATTTCGCATAATATGATTGTGATATACATTTTTTGTATTTAGAACGGGGATTTTTATGGATAAAACTGAAAATAAGTTTAAACTACCAAGCTGGCTCAATTTGGCCCTCATTATTGGAGAAATTGTCTTAACTGTTTTTCTTGTTACGGTTTCAATTATCGCAATGGTGACCCTTGGAAACGCAACGGGATTTATTAAATGGTTACAACTTAACCCTTTATGGTTCTTCATTTTAATCGTTTTCCCGTTAATCGTTTTATTCCTCGTAAACGTCTTCTTATTAATTAAGGCCGTCAATGGTCAAAAAGATAAATCATTAGGAACTGCTGGCATGAGCCAAGAACAATTGTTAGAAGAAGCAAGACGTCAAGCTCGTGAAGAATTAGCGGCCGAAATGAACAAAGATGCCGCTCAAGATAATAGCGATAAATAAGTTACAAAGATATTAGACTAAATGCCACACAACATTGTGGCTTTTTTTATCATAAATGATGTAAATGCTTATTATAAAATAATAAGGAAACAGTGTTAACCGTTTGTCTTACCATGCGCGACTATACGCACGCGCATAATACGAGAAAATGAACGATTATCACAAAAAATGAAACAAAATGCTTTACACATAATTTTACATTCGTTATAATTTGTAATGCAAAAGGCAAAACTAAAGAAATTTAGTGACGCAAAACTATAGGGCCTTCTAAACGATGGTAGCCAGTTGCCAACAGAATAAGACGACTAATCAATTCTGGGCAATTCTTGGTTAACATCGTTTTATTTCTTAGAGGGACTCCTAACTTGCGTAAGTATTGTTAGTGAGAATGGCATGATCACTGACGACCAAGGCGAATAATGGCCGCCTAAGTCACGAGGTGAATAACAAACATCAGACGATGTCTTATTTAAGACTACGCAAAAATACGGAAAGGAGGTAATCGAAGTTGCATAAAATCAATCTCGAGAACGAACTCGCCGATAATCGCAAACGCAAAAAGCGGTCAGTACTATGGGCTACAATTTCTTCGAGTGCATTAGCAGTCTTCGTAATTATCTCTTATTTGGGTTATACGGTTGGCGAATATTTAGCTAACGTAACTACTATCTGGTTTGATGATGCTTCTAAAGTGGCAGGAATTACTGAAGTTGGTTTCAGAGTACCGACAGCCATTCCCGCCACCGAACAAGACAAATATGGACTTGTTAGCGACAATTATGGACTGGGAGGAAGTGGTTTCGTTTATTGGACGAACAACTCCGTATCAGGCCAGACGCTACGCTTCATTATCAGCCATAGCGGTTACTCAGCAAATAACACAGTAACACCTATGACGTCCAAGCGGTTTACGAAAGGAAGTCCAATCAACCTTTATGCTGAGCCCCCGTACAATAGCGTATCTCCGCACGCTGAGCAAAACACGCTCGCGTCTAAAGACGACTATATTCAGTTTACTATCCTGCTACGCGTCGCCCAAAAGGTGTCAGAAACGCAAACGACTGGACTGGCCGATTACGGCATCTTTGTCGGTAAAGACATTCAATTTTATGGGAATAACGAAATTACAAAAGCATTACGCTTCGGTTTTGAAAGCTCTTCAACTTCTGACATTATTAGTCCCGGCCGTAGCACTAACGGAACAATTGCCGTCGGGGGACGACTCGACTTGGACCGAAACGGCTTTTATGACACTACACCAGAAGGCGCAAGACTCGATCCTGAACAACCAGAAGGAGCAAGATATGAAGTTGCCTATGGCGACTTTATTAATCCCTTAATTGACAGTGATTGGGGTCTAGTTACTACAGAAGAAATTCCTGCTCCTTTTGAGGAAGAAGAATTATCATTTTATAACGCGAAATCCGCGGTCGGAGTGCGCCCGCTAGTTAATTACATAGCGGCTGAACAGGAGTATACGACTTTCTCAGCTTATACTTCGGAAAATGACGACGGACTTCCAATGGCTATGACCGATGATAAAGGCGTAGCTGAGATCAAAATAAAAATGTGGCTAGAAGGATGGGATCCCCTTTCCGGAGATCGCCTTCGCGATAAATCGTTTGGCGCAAACTTGCGCTTTGTGGCTGCATCAAGTACAGATATATAAAATGATTATGACACGCATCAATTGCGATAGGATTTATAGGTAAAAAATAAATGAGTGCATTCTTTAACTTCATACGCGAAACATTCGAAGCGGTATTCAGAAATATCGGTCGTTTTTTCGTAACTGTCTTTGCGGAACCTTGGATTGGAGCCGGAAGTGACTTTGGTGAATATAGTCTCATTTTCTCAACCTATAATGGACAATTTGGGGCAGGGGGATGGATTTTATATGTAATTTTCATCATTCTTGTTCTTGCTTTGCTTGCCTCACTTGGCTACTTTGCTTATTACATAATCCGTAAGGCAATTGTTTTGAATAATCGCCGCGTCAGCAAAGAACGTTTACTAGAAGAAGTGCAAAAGCTTAATAAAGAACTTTTTATCGCCATTCAAGAAAAGAATGAAATTCTTAAACTCAAATCCGAATCTTTTGGTCTTAACGCACCAGGACAAGCAGGTCTTGAAGGTGATGACGATCGTCGGGTGATGGAGGCTTTTCCTAAATTAGGAGCCATTGATAAGAAATACGCAAACGGCGAAGAAGCATTGATAGTTCCGCCATCTGATATTGGTTTAGGTTTACAGGATTTAGTCATTCGCTTTCAGAAATTTGCTGCCTCGCAACTTGGTCTTCACTATGATTTACATGTTATTCGCACGATATTTTCGGCTTTGGGAACGACAAAGTTTATTATTTTAGAAGGTATTTCTGGTACTGGTAAAACATCATTGCCTTATGCGATTGGTAAATTCTTTAAACGAGATGTGACAATTTGTTCGGTTCAACCTTCGTGGCGTGAACGGACAGAAATGTTAGGTTATTTTAATGAATTCACGAAGAAATTTAATGAAACTGAATTCTTACGCGCCTTGTATGAAGCGACATATCGTGAAGATAATAATCTTATTATCCTCGACGAGATGAACCTCGCTCGTATCGAATATTATTTTGCCGACTTCTTATCGATTATGGAAATGCCAGTTCACAACGAATGGAAAATTGAAGTGACTCGTACCCCGGATAATATGAATCCGAAAAAGTTAGAAGGCGGTAAATTGTTATTAACACAAAATGTCTGGTTTGTCGGTACGGCTAATAATGATGATTCAACCTTTACAATTACCGATAAAGTTTATGATCGCGCTATTAGCATTACCTTAAATGACAAAGGCGATTCGGTAGATACCGAATATACGGAAGGTGTTGTTATGCCTTATGCCTATTTCGCTCGCCTTCATGAACAAGCCTTAACAAATTATCCCATCAGCAAAACATCTTTAGTTAAATTTGATCGACTTGACAAATTCGTTACCGAAAAATTTCGCATTGCTTTCGGTAATCGTATTTTAAAACAAATGCGGACTTTCGTGGCTAGCTTTGTGGCTTGTGGCGGTAAAGAACTCGATGCCCTCGATTTCATGTTCGCCTCCAAGGTATTAAAGAAATTCACGAGTTTAAACCTCGCCTTCTTACACGATGAACTTAATGATCTTGCAAGTGAACTTGATAAAATTTTCGGCAAAGGAGCCTTCTGGCAATCACAAAAGGTTATCGCAGATTACTTGAAAATAAGCTAGGAGGAGATGACATAACGCCATGGCTGCACCAAAAAAGCATGCTGATCTAAGCTCTCCTCAAATGATCGGTAAATTAAAAAATAAGTATGTAACGCGTCTTGAACGTCTTGTCGCAAATGACGCGGATTTTCTTTTATTGCTGGAAACTTTTGCAAACGCGAAAAATACTTTCGCCGGCCTTTCTCGTCGTGAAGTCAAATCATATTCTGAGGACTTTATTATCGAGATTGAAAACACAATTCCTTCATTAGAAGCTATCGTTAATGATCCCCATCGTTTTATTAAGGAAGAGGCTGAAGTTGTCGGTGTTGAAAAAGCTCGAAAAATAACCCATCGTTCAATTGAACATATGGCCCAACATACTGAAAATATTCGCTCCGTTGGCTCCGATGGTTCAGTCGATCCTAAAAAAGTTCTTAATATGTTTATCGATGATGAGTTAAAAATCTATGAGAACCGCTTTATTATGACGCTTGTTCGGCGCTTACAAACTTTTATTGAACTAAGATATCAATACATTTCTGAGCACAGTGATACGCGCAATAGTGATGTTGTCAGCATGAGTTCTGAAGTAAAGATTGGCGATGTTACATATGAGTATGAGACAAAAATGAAGATCATTGTCCCCTCAGATGATGATGGTCATCGCGCTTTAAACCAGGACTTACTAGAGCGTTTATTGTCGCTTAGAAAAAGAATTACTTTCTTATCGACATCGCGCTTTATGCTAGAAATGCGTAAAGCTACACCAGTGGCAGATCCTGTACAACAAACAAATATTATGCGTCTTAACTTTGATTATCAAAACGCCTATCGTCTTTGGACTTTCATATCTCGATATGATGTCTTAGGTATTAATTACAAATTCTCCCAACAAAAAATCGATTTCGACAAAACATATTTAACGTACTTGAATTTGAATGCAGTTGCTTCATATTTAACTTTTAAAACGGAGCACTCTCTATTACCTGACAAAGACACAAAGGTTCATTTATATAAACCTCGTTTTAAGGAAATTAAACTTGATTATGACATGAGCGATGAGCGTTTAATCGGCGGTGGTTTATCTTTTGGTATCGATGCCAAAAAAGAGACGCCTGCTCAAATTGAAGCACGACTCAAAAAGAAACAACAAGCCGAAGAAAGACGACGCAAGCGCGAAGAAGCGAAACAAAAAGCTAAAGAACTAGCTATTCAAAAGCGCGCAGAAGCGAAAAAGATCGCCGCCCAACGCGCTATCGAAAAGAAGGAAAAAGAAAAGCAGCGCAAATTGGCACTACAAGAAAAGAAGCGTTTGGCCGCTATCGCTGCTTATAAAAAGAAAGAGCAAGAACGGATTAGGAAAGATGAGGAGCGAAAGCTAGAAAAAGCTCGCGAACAAGTTCGTCTTCTTGCGGAAAAACGCCGGAAATCGGAAAACAAATAGCCATGGAAGTAGTTATGAGTCAAGAAACAAAGATACCGAAAAAGAAAAAGAGCCTGATTGGTCGCATTTTGACGATTGTTTTCGGTGTGCTTATCGGTTTGCTTCTTATTGTGCAAATTTCTGGAACTATTTCCGCCTCAAATAATTACGGTGTCCAACGTTTTGGTGATTACCAAGTATTGGTTGTCGTGACTGATTCGATGGAACCATCGATTAAGGTGGGTGAAGGCATTTTTGTTAAAAAAACGCCGCTTAATGAAATTAAAGCTTCAACAACTATTGAGGCTCAGGATGGAGATGTCATTACTTTTTATAAGCCGAATGCTCCGATTCGCAATATGATTATTACCCATCGCGTAATTGAAGTAAGACCTCAAGAGGATGGTTCATTTGACTTTATCACAATAGGTGATAATCTCAATGCTCAAACATGTCCGGTAGGGGGATGTAATCCTGAAATTAATACCGATTATGTCAAAGGTGAATACGTTTTAGGCGTTGTTGTCGGGCAAAGTTATGCCTTTGGACAATTCTTTAGGATTACTTCTCATCCAATTGCCATTGCTGCTGTCGCAGTTGTCCCCTTACTTTACGTTTTCATTTCTTCCGTGATTGATGTTATCAAACATAGTAGAATGAAAGAAGAAACCATTAATTTCGATGAAATCGATGAGTTTGAAATTCTAAAACAACGAGAAAAGTTAAGAATATTAGTAGAAATGGAGAAAGATAAACTACGCCAAGAGCAAATCGATAGTGATCTTTCTAAGTTAAAGGGGGATGGCGATGATGGAAAATAGAACAAGTAAACCCACGAAAAAATTACCAAATCACAATAAGCGATGTATCATTTTCCAAACGTCTTTTTTCACTGTCTTCTTATTATTGATTCTCACTGGTTTTGGTCTATTTGACGCCATTCTTGGTCCCATCGGCCGGTGGATTGTCTTTTCTTTGCTAGTGGCTGGTAGCATCACGTTGCTAATTTTTTCATTACTTACTTTTGCCAAAGCTCAAAAAGTCACAGTTAAAAAAATTATTAATCCTGATATCTTTCCTTTGCTTGATAACATTTTTGATGAGCGGGAATTGGTTATTAACATTAACAATCTTTTAAAAAGGAAAAGTGGTAAAAACGCAGCGGCTGTGTCGTTTTCAACTTTCAAATTTAAAAAGGAAGTTTTCCTCCGTTATGGCTATCAAAAAGAATCGGATGTTATTAGTACTGTTTTTTATGCAATCGAACAAATTAAAGAAGCTAATCCCAAAATCGTTTATGGTTACGATTATAGCGACAACTTCCTTATTTTTATTCCCAACACAAGCGAAAAAGACGTTCTGCCCTTATTAGAAAAACTAACATCAATTATTAATCGTCTTTTGGAAGATAATAAAATTGGCATCGATTTTTACCCTCATTATGGAATCTTTTTAAGAGGCGAAGAGGGCGCATCTGCTGAAACAATGTTTCAAAATTCATTAATTGCCAGCGATTTTGGTCGTTTGAGTTCGGAACGTGGTGGCGCATTCATCTTTAATGAAACAATGTTTAGCAAAAACGAGCGTAATGTTGGTTTGGCGCGTGATATTGAGCGCGGCTTAGAAAATGGAGAATTTCAAGTCTATTATCAACCGAAGTACGATTTGAAACTTAAACGCTTTTCGGGCGCAGAAGGATTATTAAGGTGGCATCATCCCGAACGGGGAACTATTTTGCCAGCAGCCTTTATTTCCTTAGCCGAACAATCGGAATTAATTATCAAAATTGATCATTATGTGATTCACAAAGTATGTGAAAACATCGCCGAGTGGCGTAATCGCGGCCAAAGATTATTGCCGATTTCGATCAATTTATCAAAGCGCACTGTCTTCACGGCTGATATTGCTGATTTTATCGAAGAAGCGATTAAAAAATACGAAGTTAGTCCTCTTTTACTTGAAATAGAAATTGTTGAATCACCCTCGCCTTATGATGTTTTGTATCTTCTTTCGACCGTCAAAAAAATCAAAGCTCTCGGTATTAAAGTTGCTATAGATGATTTTGGAACGGGTTTCTCTTCCCTCAGTTATATTAAGCGCATTCCTTTTGACATCATCAAGATTGACAAGGCTTTCTTAAGTGATTTGGAAATTGACTATAAATCACGTGGCCTAGTTAAAGAGATCATTAAACTCGCTCATATTTTAGAAACTTATGTCGTCATCGAAGGCGTTCAGGAACATGAACAAATAAAACTTTTGCAATCAATGGAAGCTGATTGTATTCAAGGCTACTATTATAGTGAGCCGCTAAGACCCGATGATTATCTTCGCTTCATTACGGACAATAAATTTGAAAAAGGAAGGAGACAAGGCAAAAAATGATTTTAATAATTGGCACGACAGAAGACGATATTTTCTACTTTAAAAACCGTATGAAAATTTCGGAAAAAAACATGATCGCCTCAAAGTATCCTTACTATGTTGGTACGTTTGCTGGCAAAGATATTTGCTTAGCTTATAGCGGATATTCAAATATTGCCTCGGCGGTGGTCACGAGTTTTATGATTACCAAGTACAAGCCTTATATTGTCATTTGTGTTGGTACTGTTTCCGCCTTTAGCGAAAACTTGCACCAGAGCGAACTTTTTATTGCGGAACGCGTCTATCTCGGCGATATCGATTTTACGCCTCTTGGTACCAATACGCGATATGGACAAATTAAAGAAATGCCGGCGTTTTACTCTTCGGAAGAGGATTATATTAAACTAATCGAGACCATTAACTCGCGGACTGAGAATTTGCATATCGGCCGCGGACCACTAATTTCAACAAATGTCTTCTTTAAAAACCGCAAGAAAGCCAACGAGTTGCTTGAAAATAACTTTGCGCATATCGAAAGCACGACAGCCTTTGACACCGAAGCGGGTGGCGTTATTACCGCTTGCTATATTCAGGAAGTGCCATGGATTCTCCTTAAAGCCGTTAACTATGAAATTGGTAAGGATGCCCAGTTGATGTCATCACTGCGGATCGGAATTGAAGCGCAGCCCCATATTGGAAGCCTTATCGAAACCTTGCTTGAAGAACTCGTTCATTCGTTTGATAATTAGAACGTTATGTTACTTAAAAATGGTGATGACTCGCCATTTTTTTAATTTATTAAAATAATTGCTATTTTTCCTTGTGAAAGCTTCGCTATTTTATTATTATAAAAATAATGGTTTTGTAATCATCAAAAGTCAATTAGTTACAAGGAAACCGTTTTAAACCGTTGTCCAAAATGAAATCGAGGTCTTGATGTTAGAAAAGATAATCGTCGTCACTAATTCAGAAAGAGATTCGGATGTTATTAAGGAGACTCTTTTAAACAATACGGTGATGATTGCCAATAACATTTATGAAGCCTTACTCCTCTTAGATGCCTATTCTGATATTAAACTGATGTTTTTGGATATTGATTTGCCCGAGATGTCAAGTTATCACTTATTAGCTCTTTTAAAAATGAATGAAAAATATGATGCAATTCGCGTCATTATTATGTCTCATAATCCCAAACTTGAGACGATGCTCAAGGGGCCAGAGCTCAGCAGTGTTGATTATCTTCATAAGCCAATTGATCCCGAACCATTGAAACTCATCGTTCGTTTGCAATCCGAAATTATAAATCAGAAATCGCTTGTCGATAAAATGAGCGGGACTAATTATGTTTTTGATTTATTGTTTAACGAAGCCCCTTTTGGTATCGCTATAACGAAGATCAGCACAAAAACAAAGGATTATACGCCACTTACTGTTTCGGTGAATCCCTCATATGAGCGAATCGTCGGAAGAAAAGAAGCATCTTTTCAAAGTTATGACTGGCGAAAAATTACCCATCCTGATGATTTAAAAGCAAGTGAGGTTTTTTATGAAAGACTTGTCACGGGCGAAATCAAGAGTTATGTTCGCAAAAAACGTTATATCCATCCCGATGGCAAAGTTGTTTGGGTTAATATGGTTGTCTCGGCTATTGGCAAAAACGAAGAAGAAGAATTCTCCTTTTTAACCTTAATTGAAGATATTACTGAATCGACACTTGCCGAACAGAAACTTCAAGAAAGTGAACGTAGCAAATCTGTCCTTCTTTCCCATTTACCAGGCATGGCATATCGTTGTAACAATGACAGCGAATGGACGATGCTTTTTGTTTCCGAAGGATGTTATAAATTGACTGGGTATCGTCCCGATGCTTTATTAAATAATAAAGAATTATCCTATAATGATTTAATTATGCCTTCATACCGCAAACTGTTGGTGGAAGAATGGAAAAGAATAATTTCAAAAAAGCAAACTTTCCGTTATGAATATCAAATTGTAACAGCCACTGGCGAACCTAAGTGGGTTCTTGAACTAGGAGAACCGATTTACGGAAGCGATGGTAAGGTTGAAGCTTTGGAAGGCATTGTTATTGATATTTCTGAGCAAAAAATGATGGAAGATGAGCTTCAACACAAAAACGATTACAATGAGTGGACAGAATTATTAAATCGCAATTATCTTGAAAGATTCCTATATAGAGAATTAAAAACAAAAAAATCGATGAAACGAGCTTTGCTCGTCGTTAATTTAAACTCGATTCAAACGCTGACGCCTATTCATGGCTATCATTATGCGCAAGACTTGATGAAGCGCATTGCCAACGAACTCAAAAAGAATGCCTGTGAAAAATGCGACTTGTTTCTGACACACGAGAACCGTCTGACATTTTTTATAAGAGACTATGCTGATAAGAGTAATCTTTTAACTTTCTATGAACGAATAGCCGCAATTATCGAGCCAATTGCCCTTTTAGAAAGAATATCCTGTGGTGTCGGTATTTATGAGTTAACTAATCATGATAAGCCATCAGAAGTTGATAATATTTTAAAGAAACTTCTGTTGGCGAGTGAAAAAGCATATATCAATGATGATCGACCGATGCACTATGTTTTCTTTGACGAACAAATGGAAGCGACAATTAATCGCGAAAAAGATATTCAAAAAGAATTAGTCGAAATCGCTAACGGAATAGATGAGGACCGGCTCTTTCTTCAATATCAACCAATTATTGATCTGCGAACGAATAAAGTAAGTGGCTTCGAGGCTCTCGTGCGTCTTAAAAGCGAAAAGCACGGCATTGTGCCACCCCTTGATTTTATTCCTCTTATGGAGCGAACAAAGTTAATTATTCCCATTGGTGAACGTATTACGCACCGAGCCATTAAGTTTTTAAAATACCTTGAAGAAAGCGGATATGGGCAATTGTCAATTTCAATAAACGTGTCCGCCATTCAGCTACTTGATCCAAATTTCACTAAGCACTTTTTGAATATTATTAAGAAGTTAAAGGCAAATCCTAATAAAATTTGGGTCGAATTAACTGAATCGGTTTTTGCATCCAACTATCAAGAGATTAATAGTGTTCTTGGCGGACTAATTGAAAAGGGAATTCGCGTGGCGATTGATGACTTCGGTACAGGGTTTTCTTCGCTGCACCGCCTCTTAGCAATTAACATTAACGCCATCAAAATCGATAAGGCCTTTATGGATGGAATCGAATTCATTAATATCGATGAAGCTATTACAAAAGATATTGTTTCCCTTGGTCAGAAGCTCGGCTATACCGTCGTTGCTGAAGGTGTGGAAAGCGAAATACAGAAAGATTATTTAATGGCTTATGGCTGTGATAGAGCACAAGGTTATTTCTTCAGTAAGCCTTTAAATGAAGATGATACAATTCCGTTTATTAAAAAATATGATATATAAAAAAGCAAGGTGTTAATCCTTGCTCATCAGTGAAGGTCTTTATTCAAGGCCTTTTTTAATTTCGGTAGCCAGCATTGGAAGATTCAAATCAGACAAACGCCTATTTTTCAGCATGGTAATTTGAAAGCCCTCGTCAGCGATGTAGCGAGGAATCACATGAACATGAAAGTGCATGACAACTTGACCAGCCTCTTTATTGATATTAGTGAGGATATTTACTCCTTTAGCGCCGAGCATCGAAATATCGGCCTGTGCGACGCGCTGGGCAACGTCCATGACTTTATGCATGATCCATTTCGGAGTGGCGACATAGTTTGGAAAATGTTTTTTGGGAATGACTAAAGCGTGACCAGGAGTAACTTGGGAAATGTCTAAGAAAGCCAGGACATCATCATCTTCATAAATTTTACTCGCGCCAATTTCGCCACGGACAATTTTGCAAAAGACACAGTCGATATTGTTCATACTAACCTCCAAAGATAAGAAAGGAGGACGTTTCCATCCTCCTCTATTATAGATTTAAACTATTTAGCTATCAATCTTCGTCATCGAAGAGATCGGGGAATTGTTCCGCGAAATAATCATAAATCGATGTGTCGTGATAGATGATGCTATAAAGTTCGATGTAAGATTCATATGCATTGTTAATGTAAGAATCTTTTGCTGATAAGACATGAGTTACTTCTTTAGCAACTTCTTCAATAAAGGTTAAACCTTCTTCGGGTCTAATGTGCGAATAGTTGTTATCGCTTAATCTTGATAGTTTAGAAGTCGAAACGGCTTCTTGGACTTTAATCATGTAATAAGTGGAACTAGAGATATCATAGATAACAAAGTTATCTTTACGACCGACATCGCTTTGTTCAGAAGTGGTAGGCGTCAAGTAATAGTTACCCATAATGTTACGGACATAATTTCCGGAATCATAATCGTGGGATGTTTGATCTTCGGCTTCAAGGAAGTCGACCTGGTTGGCGACATTAATGTTGAAAAGACGTGATCTAATTGCTTCAGGAAGCTCAGAAAGACCGCCACTTTTGACATTCCAACCATCAGTTGTGTAATCTTCAAGTTTCAAGTTATTTGATTTAATCATCAAACCAACTTGCTTTGGATATGAGTTGTTATTCGTGAAATCGGCTTCAATGGCTGCATCATTAGAGAAACGATCATCAGTAATTTTCAAATAATCTTTGGCAATCGCTCCGAATTGCGTTTGCGGATAATAACTTGTTGGTCCATCAAGTTGATCTAAAATGTCTTGGTCCGTGACCGACACGCTTGTGCCAGGGAACG
>JAEWLX010000069.1 GCA_023457325.1 Bacillota bacterium
TAGGCAATCACATCCTTAACCTCGCGCCTTTGAAAGAATTTCGTTCCCCCAAAGATTTGAAAGGGAATCTTATTTTTTTCTAATTCTTTTTCAAAAGGAAGGGTAATGTAACTCGAACGGTACAAAATGGCAATTTGCCGATAAGAGAAATCAATTTTTGTCTTCTTAATTTTTTCAATCTCGCGAATAACCCACGAGGCTTCTGACTCTCGAGAAAATGCTCTTTCCGTTTCAATTTTTTCGCCAAAGGCATTTTTCGTATATAAATCTTTATGAATACGATGACGATTATTACTTATTAAACGATTGGCGGTATCAAGTATTACTTGTGTCGAACGATAGTTTCGATCCAAAACAATTGTTTCGGCCATTGGAAAGTCTTTATCAAAGTTTAAAATGATTCCCTGGTTTGCGCCTCGCCATGTATAGATAGTTTGGTCTGGATCACCAACGACATACAACGATGTTCCTTCTTTCATGAATAGTTTGACGAGTTTGTATTGAACATCGTTCGTGTCCTGAAACTCATCGATTAAGATGTGGGAAAACCTATTGGCCCATTTGTTGCGCGTTTTAGGAAAACGCTCAAGAATTTCAATTGTCTTTAAAAGCAAATCATCAAAGTCCAAAGCTTTTTGTTGTTCTTTTCTTACTTCGTAAAGATGGAAAAATTTTAAGCATTCTTTTTGTTCTGGATAAGCGTTGTCTTTTAATATGACATCTTCGGGATATCTTCCTTCCGTTTTATGTCCGCCGATAAAAGAAGCGGCCATCTTAACAATTGGATCCTTTTTTTGATAATTGAGTTCAACTGCGACATTTTTCAGAAGCTTTTCCTGATCATCTTCATCATAGATGGTAAAGTGACTTGGATAGTTTAGAATACTTATCTCGCTTCTTAAAAAACGTGCGCAAAAACTATGAAAGGTCGATAGTTTTAAATGTTCGGCCGCATGAGGAACTAGTTTGATAGCGCGTTCTCTCATTTCTCCCGCAGCCTTATTAGTGAAAGCAAAAGCTAGTATGTTTTCTGGATAAATACCTAGTTCACCAATCAAATAAGCAATACGGTAGGTTAAAACTCTCGTCTTGCCACTTCCGGCTCCGGCGACAATGCGCACGAACTGCGCGTTTGTCGAGACGGCTTCGTATTGTCTTTCATTAAGAAGTTTTTGATATTCGTCCATGATAAAAAGGCTATTTACCTATGGTAATATCTTATCATGTTGTCGTCTTGCTCTCAATGTAAACCGCTTAAATATTATTGAAAGACATCCGAACAATGCAAAAGAATTTTTAAGTCTTTAACTTGCGCTTATATCGAGCGTTTTTAAAACTTCCTAATTTATGTATCTTACCTTCTTTTAGCATTTGAGCAAGAACTCTTTCAATTGTTGAGACACTAACATCAGGAAGCAAATCCATGAGCTCTTTTTTCGAGATGGGTAAGAGATTATTCATAACGACTGACTCCACTCGTTTTTCTTTCGATGATTTGCCATTAGTAATACTAACAAACCTTTTTTCTAATTCTTGATAGCAAATAAGCAATGATTCTATGAAGTTTTGAATAAACGGCATATAATCATTTCGATTTTCTTTCCATCCATGTGATGATTGTTGTAAGGAATTATAATATGCATCTCGATGATTGTTGATTGTAGCTTCAAAGGATATGTATTTGCCGACATCATAGCCATATTGATAAAGGAGCAATAAGGAAAGTAGTCTCGACATTCGTCCGTTGCCATCCATAAATGGATGAATGCACAAGAAATCAAGAATCACGCAGGGAATAAGAAGAAGAGGGCTTATTGATGTATTGCTGCTGGCGTCGGCGTAAGCCAAAACAAGTTGTTCCATCGCTTGTTTGGTTTCCAAAGCACTTAGCGGGTGGAATCTAACACTTTTTTCTCCCTTTTCATTAATGGCGATAACGATATTGTCATGTTGTTTGTATTTTCCTCTATAAGGCGATTCTGCTAGTGATAAAAGAACACTATGAAGTGACAATATATCCCTCTCTACGAAATGCACAATATCGTGATTCTCGTGTATGATTTTTAAAGCATCACGATATCCAGCAATCTCTTTTTCATCATGGTTTAAAGGTTCGCTATGATTATTCACAATTTCTGTAATGCGTTTATCAGTCGAGACAATGCCTTCAACAGCATTGCTTGCCATCACTGATCGCACTTTGGCCACAGAAACAAGACTATCGAAAATGGCCTTGTGTGCTAGTTTTTTATTTTCGGCATCCGCTCGAAGGGAATGAATGATGTTCGTGGTTTGAAGAATATTGCTATTAACGACAATATTACTTAAAAATGAATAGTCAAATGTGCGCATGTGTTCTCCTTTACTGCACTAATGTTAGCACTTTTGATGCAGTATTTCAATACATTAGTAGTATTTACTGCACTATTTAGTCGCTTTTTGATGCAGTATTATTCCTAAATGAGCAGTATCTCTTTAATGACATTCGCACCTGCGATGTTTGTTATTACGACTCCGCTTTCAATTTCGACTAAACTTGGATAGCCAAGAATCCATAATTGTTTAATTGAAGTTGCGCCAATGGTTAAATGCGCGTCTTTAGCGATGACCACTTCATCGTTAGCTTCAACAAAAAACATATCTATATCGCCAAATATTGAATAGGCGATGACTATGTCTTTAATGCTTTGACAATGACCGCAATAAGGAAAATAGAAATATACAAAGTAGTGATGTGGGGTCATTTGAAAAATGGCATACCATTTAATTGTCTTGTCAAAGACATCCTCATAAGAATATGTATCTATAATATCTGAGGTGTTCTCCCATATTCTATTTGATGAATCAAGCGATATTAAAAAGATTAACGGAAGGACTCTTAAGACTTTCGCTAAATTTGCCATCAGTAATTAATAAGTAAATGGGATAAGAATATGTCTAGTATCTTGGCTTTTGCTCTTTAGTGAATGCAAGATTTTCCACAAATTCAAAATTATTTCGAGTTTGTGGAAAATCATGATTAGGACAGGTCTTTATTGCCAAGCAAAAAATCGACGAGATTGATGTGCGAAATCCCATTTCTGGAAAGATCGATTTGATCAAGAGATAAAACCACTTTGGGCGATGCATCTTTAATCGGCGAAAAGGCATTAAACTCGCGATCAATTGTTTCCTTGTTTATCATATAGTATGAGACTTGGATATAAAATTTTTTTCCATCTTTAATAGCGACAAAGTCCACTTCTCCCTTGTAAGTTTTTCCCGTATAGACGTCGTAGCCTCTGACGATAAGTTCGTTATAGACGATGTTCTCTAAAAAGAAAGTATCCTCATAGTTGATTGAATTGGTATTTATGGTTCGCAAACCCGAATCAACTGCATATTGTTTTTCAATTGATTTCAGTACTTCTTTTCCGCTTATGTTAAAGCGTTTGACTCGCGAGATAAAAAAGGCTTTTTCCATTCTTTCAAGATAGTTATAGATTGTCTTTTTATCGATTTCGATATTATTACGGCTATTAACAGCACAAAAATAATTAGCGATATTAGCCGCCGAAAATTCCTTCCCGGCATTGGCGAGGATATAAGCGCAGATTGATTT
Source organism: Bacillota bacterium (assembly GCA_023457325.1). Lineage (GTDB taxonomy): Bacteria > Bacillota_I > Bacilli_A > RFN20 > CAG-826 > UBA1424. The sequence continues at coordinate 3,602 of JAEWLX010000069.1, forward strand.
AAATTTATACTCTTCAATTGCTGAATCGCGTTTGAAAATGTCTTTTGAGATAATGCCATTGTAAATACTCTCAATGTACTGTTTTATATCACTTTCATTCACAAAGTTAAATCTCTGGGGAAAGCCTCCCCATTTTAAATAGTCAAAAAAGAAATCGGCTTTAATCTCTCTTCCGAGCAATTCTAAATAGCCGATCGACTCTTTATAAGTAAAAGGGAAGATTTTAAATTCGACGGTACGACCAACAAGCAAAGTGGCGAGTTCGCCGGATAAGAGTTTTGAATTGCTCCCGGTGACAAAAATTGAACAATTGCGTGTTGCTTTTAAAGAAGCGATGGCTTTCTCAAAATCCTTAACGTGCTGTATTTCGTCAAAGAAGAGATAATATTTTTGATCAGTAACCATTTTTGTTTTGACATAGTCATTAAGTTTATTTGCCGTATCAAGATACTGAAAATCCAAATCTTCAAAATTGATAAAAACAATATGCGATTCATCAATGCCTCGCTCTTTTAACTCATCGATAATCTGCTCGAGAATCTTGGATTTTCCGGCGCGACGAATTCCGGTTAAAACCTTAATTAAGTCAATGTCGTAATATTCCCTAAGACGTGAAAGGTACAGTTCTCTTTTGAATAGCATATTCTTCTCCCAACATTATTATATCATCTTTTTTGCATTTTTGTGGAAATTTCTTTTCACTAATTAAAAAGTTTTCTAAATTTGTGGAAAATCTCGTTAAGAATGAAAGCAGGGAATTTATTCGATGAAAGACGCTAACTATAATGCGTGTGCTAAAATAACGATATGGGTTTATTAAGCAAACGCGAAACTCTAACACAAAATATTACTTACATGGCGATCATGGCTGCCGTTAATGCTATTTTTTCCCTAATTGCTGCCCTGGTGCCCGTTGTTTCCCTTTTCTTAATGATTGTTTTGCCACTAAGTTCGGCTATTGTTTTCTTGTTTTGTAAACACCGTTACTATGTAATCTACGCCTTTGCGACAATCGCGTTGTGTCTACTAGTAACCATTTTTGATATGTCATTTACGATATTTTATGTTCTACCATCACTTATCACTGGCTATCTATTTGGTTTGTTCATTAAATACAGATTGCACGCTATATGGATTATTTTGATTACTAGTATTGCTCAAGGATTATTTTCGGCCTTAACGATTCCTTTAATTAACGTTCTTTTTGAAGTCAATGTCATCGATACTTTCAAAGGTATTATGCAAGTAACGGCTTCAACTAATGTCGATATAATTATTCCGACTTTCTTATTTTTCTTGGCTTTGGTCCAAATGGTTTTTTCTTATATTGTTGTCTACTTCGAAATCAATAAATTCGGTTATGTCATTAATGACGAACCCCTTAACACCACGTTATATTCATCAATTGTGATTGGTTGGCTTGTCTTAATTGTTCCCTTTGCCTTTTTTCTTCCGAGCGGTGCTTATTTGCTTTTAGCTCTTTCTTTTTATTTCATGTTTTTTCTTATCTTCAGTCATGTTGCTCAAAGAAATAAAAAGACCCTTATCGCCTTTGGCGTTTCTTTGATTGTCTTTCTCTTTCTCTTTGCTTTCTTATATCCAATCGTACCTGATCCGTTAGGTCTACTCCTAACCGGCATATATCCATTATTGGTGTCGCTTGTTTGTTTAGCAAACAGTCTATTGTTTATGCTGGCTCATAAAGATAAAATTATAAGCACAGGAAAGGAGAAATAGAGAATGATTAAGTTCCTTCAGTTTTTTGGTCAAGGTCTTCTTTATGTCGTCCTTTCACCCATTTTTCTTTTAATACTCGCTCTTTATGTCGTTTATACATCAATTGTGATGGTATTGCTTTTTTTCAAAATGATTATTTTGTTCTTTGCCGGCAAAAACATCTTTGGCGATCTACCCGAAGATATCGAAGCTGCAAAAATTATCGAGGCCCATCGCCAAGCCAAACAAGCGCAAGCTAATCCTCAGCAGCCTCCTTATCCATATCCTTTCCCACCGCCTTATGGTTATCCTGGATATTCATTTCCCCAACAGCCTGGGCAAATAATTGATCAACCAGATGTTAAAGAAATAGAAGCAAAACCAGTCGATGAAGAAAAAGATGGAGAACAATAATGCTTTTTCTAATTAAACTAAG
>JAEWLX010000070.1 GCA_023457325.1 Bacillota bacterium
AATTATTGACACAACGGTTACAAGGATTAAAACACTTAAATACAAATTACCTAAAAGGGCCATATAGCGATGCTTAGTGATTTTTTTAGATACGGGGTAGGCGGCGATGATAAAAAGGAGCATTGCAAATCCGACAACAATATAAAAATACCAAGGCATTTGCCCATTTTTTAACATGATAAAAAGAATTTCGCTTATGTAAAAAAGATGACCCAGTAGAAAGGCGATGACACCAAACATAAAAATAGGTCTCTTTTTCCAAATAAGAAAAACATCACCGATCATTCCCAGAAAGGCGCCGATATAAATAAAGGGGTGATTAGGAACAAGAGTGACGGCGGCAAGACCAAGGAATAATAAACAAAATGGCTTAATAATTTTGCGAATTTTTTCAAGTTCGTTAAACGCGACAATGATCTCAGCAAGCGATACTGTGACGAACATGGCAAAGAACACATAGGTGATGGTAGGTATCATAAGCGTAAATCTCCTTGCTAATTTTATCATAAATTAACTTGGGCTGTGATATACTTTTTCCGATACCATATGACACCCAAAATCAATTTGCTAACCGAAAAGATATACCCTTCTCTACTCAGGTTTGTTACACCGCTTCTTTTAATGTGGCTTCAAACATCAGTCTTTGGGATGATTGACTTATTAATCATTTCTAATTTCACCGATACTTTTGCCATCGACGCAGTTGCTGGAGGTATATCGGTGATGAATATCATCACCTACACTATCGCTGCTTTGACAACGGGCGGAGGAATTCTCATTGGTCAGTATTTAGGCGCAAAACGCTATGAGGATGTCAAAAAACTAATTGGCAATATGTTTATTCTTCTCGGAGCGATTGGACTTGTTATCGCCACTTTGATGGCCTCATTATCAAGCAGTATTGCAACTTGGTTAAATCTCGATGGATTGGCCAAAAGCGATGGTTTCAACTATCTGTTAATCACGGCGGCGGGTATTCCTTTTATTATGGGTTTTAATATCATCGCTTCTCAACTACGGGCATTTGGCAATTCACGTTCACCTTTTCTTTTTCTTTTGCTTGCCGCATCAGTCAATATTCTCCTTGATTTATTGTTTGTAGCTTTACTTAACATGCGAGCGGCTGGAGCGGCTTTAGCTTCTGTCATATCGCAGATATCATCTTTCACTGCGGCCATATTATATTTAAAAGCTAAGAACTTTCCCGTCCGTTTAACTAAAAAAGACATCCGTTTCGATGGTCACTTTTCTAAATTAACGTTACGAACTGGACTTCCGCTTGCGCTACAAGATGGAATTGTCTTGCTGTCTTTTACCGTTATCCTTGCCCTCATCAATTTATATGGGGCCGAATCTGGATCAGGCTTTGGTATCAGTGAGAAAATTACTTTCTTCTGTTTTGTCCCTCTTAATGCTTTTAGTGCGGCATTGACGACCACGACCGCACAAAATCTCGGCGCTAAGCAGCTCGAAAGAACCAAACAATACGCCAGGGCAGGTTTGCTAATGCAAGGACTAATGGTCACCATTATCGTTATAATTTGTGAAATATTCGCGCCGCAACTAGTTAGTTTATTCACCTCTGATGCCAACATTATTTTCTACGCTTCATCATTTATTCGAATCATCGCTTTAGATGCATTAATATGTATTTTCATCTATGTGTTAAATGCCCTTTTTATGGGTTCGGGTCACACGAGTTTCTCGATGATGCAAAATGTTTTATCAACTTTGCTAGTTCGCCTACCTCTGGCCTTTATTTTTGTTTTCGTTTTAAAAACACAAGTAACAGTTGTTGCTTTCGCCTATCCTCTTGCAAGTATTTTTTCACTAATCGCTTGTTTAATTTATTATAAATTAGGGCGTTGGAAAAAAATCAAAGAGAATAAGCCGGTTGCTTTAAAAAGAAGTTTATAGGTTCATATCGCTATTTATATAATTTTCGACAGTTTTTGGCTTGCGCTTTTACCTCATCGCTTATTCGATAGGAATCGCATATTTTCTGAATAGCTTTGCCAATGATGCGATAATCGAGTTTTTTGCTATTTAAATACGCTAAAACTACCTCCGGATTGTAAATGGCCAAGTCGGCGATTAACCAAGCTTCGGCCATCTGAACATAGTATTCGTCATCATTGTGCATTAGTTGCAATATTTGTTTAGTATTTTGAGGATCTTTTTGCATACCATTTAAGAAAATAACATAGCCCCACCGTCTCACAAACAAAAGATTTGCAGCGACATACTGTTTTGCTTTTTGATAAACATAAGCAAAAGAGACCGGCTTCACAAGCAATTGATTTAAAATATCGACATGCCACCAATCACCAAGTGAAGCAAAATGTTTTTCAATAAACTCTATTTGCTTTTCATAATCTTTAATCTGCTTTAAAGAGACAACAAAGTAGATTCGATGTAACGCCCCATTTTCAGATATATGCGAAAACAGTTCGCTAACATCTACTTCATCTTTAGTATACTCATTAGCTATTTGATCAATGTCCTTGGTATATATTTTTTTAAATCTCTTCAATCGACTCATCGTTTGTTCATAAATCATAAAAACCTCCAAACATTGTGTCCCCGTTTCTATTTTATAACTTGATGGCGCAAATCGCACCACG